>NZ_BAAGAB020000008.1:0-66408 GCF_047159895.1 Lysobacter xanthus | reverse complement strand
GGCTTTACCAGGAGGCGAAGCTGCAGGTCCGGCGCCGCAAGCGCAAGAAGGTGCTGCCGGGCGAGCGCCAACCGCTCGTTCGACCGATCGCGGCGAACCAGGTGTGGTCGATGGACTTCGTGTTCGATCGCACCGCCGAGGGTCGCGTCATCAAGTGCCTGACCATCGTCGACGACGCCACCCACGAAGCCGTGGCGATCGAGGTCGAGCGCGCGATTTCAGGGCTTGGCGTCACGCGCGTGCTGGAGCGCCTGGATCTGATTCGCGGCCTGCCGCAAGTGATTCGAACCGACAACGGCAAGGAGTTCTGCGGCAAGGCGATGGTGACGTGGGCCTACCACCGCGGCGTGCAGTTGCGCCTCATCCAGCCGGGCAAGCCGAACCAGAACGCCTATGTCGAATCGTTCAACGGCCGACTGCGCGACGAGTGCCTCAACGAGCACTGGTTCACCCACCTGCTCCACGCCCGGACAGCGATCGAAACCTGGCGCAGGGAATACAACGACGAGCGACCGAAGAAGGCGCTGGGCGGGCTAACACCAACCGCCTACGCCCGGCAGCTGGCATCCACTACCATCAACCCCGGACTCTAGATCGACCCGCTACTGAAAGCGGGGGGACGTCGGATTCGTGCCGCTGAGTGGCTGGGGCTCGATCAGGGGGCTATCACTGTCCTGCTAGGGAATGACGTGTCAGAGCAACAGCTCCAGCTCGATCCCGCGACAAGTCAATGGCGCAACGCGTTAGCGCTGATCGACGTCGCAACTCGCCTCGAACGCGTAGCAGGGGGCGCGATGCGGCGAGAGCATGGATGCGTGGACCGAATCTGGAGCTCGGGCAGCCGCCAATTCAGCTGATTGCATCGCCCATAGGGCTCGCTTCCGTTGGCAACTACCTAGGGCGCATGGATCGCTAACAGCTTTACGCGCCGAAGACGTGGTTCCATGCGCCGCGAACCGCTGCCCACGCCGGGCCCGTCAGCAGCAGGTACCCAGCTGCCGCCAACGCTAGCCCAAGAGCCAGAATCCCCCGAACCACATTGAGGATCACGCGCTGGTCCCGAATCCGCGCGTCCAGAGACGCGAAGACGTCGTCAAACGTCGTAGTGGCGTCCGGGTGTTCGGTTCGCAGCTTTGTGCGCTGACGGTCGACCTCGCCCGCGACGACTGAGACGGTCTTCGCCTGGTTTCGGATCATGAGGAACAGCAAGCCCGCAAACACAAATGCACCAAGCAGGACAGCACTGTTTGCCCAGAAGATGTCATCTACGCTGGCTGTTCTCTTGAGCTGCGTGGCGACGATGACAGTCGCGACGGGGATCGTAAGCAGCTGGCTCTGGATGTCGGTCAGTGTCTTGTGGATTTTGCCCGTGTACTCCAGTCGCGCCTCTTCGAGCTCACTGCGAATCTTCTGATACGAGAAGTTTGACGCGAAAAGCCGGTAGCCCGCGAAGAAGCGATCGGCGAGCTTGTCGAGATTCACTAGTAATGCGCGAAAGCGCTGTTGGAGCGGCTCTGCCTGCGCCATGGTGACGATCTCATCACCAAGGATCGCGAGCTTCTGTTCCCTATGAAGATCCTGAGCGAAAGCGTCCCTGAGTCGATCTATCGCCGACACGTTGAGCACTTCAAGTTCCGTCGCAGTGTAGTCAACCGGGACAACAAACTTGCCGACCTTTACGAAGACCAGCTGCGCGTGCTCACGATCTAGATACGCGGCGCTTTCCGCCATTAGACCCACGAGCGTCAGTACTGCCCGATAGCGTAATAGAAGATCCTGCGAAACCGCGGAGCTTGCGCCGTCAAGGAAATAATCTCGAGGTTCTGCGACGCGCGCGCGTGGAAGCTTAAGCAGAGCGCTCAGGCTGGAGAAAAACAGACCGAGACCGCCACGAGGAAGTCCCACGGCGATACGCAGGGTCTGGCCGACGAGCGACTTCGTCAGATCACCGTGCACGAGCGACAGACCAGAGTCCTCCAGGTTGAAGTCGTCGAGGGCTACCGCAATGGCGTGCGCAACGTCAGGACTTTCCACGCGCAACTCCGCCTCCCCGGTCGCAGAGTCGTAGCTCCACGCCGAGTAGATCGTCTTGAGGTGCGCGAAGGAAAGCCGTTCGCTCATTCCGGACTCTCTTCCCGCAAACGAGCTAGAAGATCGGCTGGAAGGTCCCGGAAGGTCAGGGTCTCCTCCTTACGGTCGAACACCACGTCGCCTTCCTGAAGCGCCCGCCGTTCGAATTCGACTTTCCAAACCCCTCGCCGTCCACCTGAGAACTTAACGAGGTCGCGTAAACCCGACTTGTGTGGGACAAAGCCTGCCGACAGCCCGGTGGCCGGATCTTCCAGAGTGGCAACAAGTTCTTGCGGCGCCCGCGGCCAAAGCCGGTTCGAGAACTGCTCGACTTCAAAAACATCCCCTGACTGCGCCAGTGCGACACAGATGTCGTTCGCATCCTTGAGGAAGGCGGTGCGCTCCGCATCGTCCATGCCTTTAGTAGTCGCGAAGTTTCGCAACAGCGCTGTGAGCTTCTGCGTTTCCTTGAGGGCAACGATGGTCGTGTCGCACCCTAGGAAAAGCTTGAAGTAATCAGATACATCTTTACCGGTGCCCCTAAGGAAACTGACATAGCGCTCTGCGCCCGCCTCCAAGCCCGTCAAGTTGACTCGGCCGGCGTACCGGAAGCTCTTCATGTTCAGATACCGCGCCTCAGCCATATCCTTGGCTTCGTTGATGGCTGCGCCGACCTCTTCGGTCAGAACCGCGATCAGGAGCGCCCCATCGCCCTCCGGCTCGACGATGTGTGCGATCAATACGTGGCCGCCGGTCGCGCCAGGCTGCTGGTCCGCGCGGTCCCGCAGCGTCCCCAGCATGTGATGGGTCAACGAGACGAAGTCGAGACTCTTCGCGATTGCGTAAAGGCGAATCCAGCCCGGAACGGGCACATTGTCGGGATCGTCGACGAACCGACCGTGCGATTTCGAGGCACGGCGCCGATATTCGAGTGCGAGCGTGTCGATGACGCGTTGGACGAGTGGTGTGACTGCGAGCTGCGTCTGTCGCAGATCGGTCGTCGCTGGGCCGTGCTTGGTTTTGATCAGGTCATGCACGATGACTTGTTCAACCCGTACCGAAGGCTCAGCTACAACGTCCATAGACTCAGATCTCTATTCAGGTTTCCCAAGCATACGGGAGGGCGTCGCTAGGACCGAGACGTCGAACCTGCGGCCTCATCACCTGCCAGAGCGGCCTAGGCGAACACAGTGGTCGTCTGGAGCCAGACGCTTGGCTTGGAGAGACGGCAAAGGGTTCAGTCACGAGCAGGCTCTACCTTAAACAGAATGTCTGAAAAGGGGCTTGCTAACATAGGTTCGGGCAAGACGGTCGTGGCCGCGATGGCGACGCTCCTCGCGGTCGGCGACGGTCGCCAGGCCGCCGTCATGGCGCCGACCGAACTGCTTGCCGAGCAACATCTCGTCAACATGCGTGCCTGGCTCGAGCCGCTCGGCGTGCGCGTCTCGTGGCTCGCCGGCAAGGTCACGGGCAAGGCGCGGGCGGCCGTGCTCGCCGACGTCGCGTCCGGTGCGGCGCAGGTGGTCGTCGGCACGCATGCGCTGATGCAGGAGGGCGTTGCGTTCCACGACCTCGCGCTCGCGGTCGTCGATGAACAGCATCGCTTCGGCGTGCACCAGCGCCTCGCGCTGGTCGACAAGGGGCCGCGGTCGCGCGGTACCGTGCCGCACCAGTTGGTGATGACCGCGACGCCGATTCCGCGCACGCTCGCGATGGCCGCGTACGCCGACCTCGACGTTTCGACCATCGACGAACTGCCGCCGGGCCGCACGCCGGTGACGACGGTCGTGCTCGCGGCCGACCGCCGCCCCGAACTCGTCGAGCGCATCCGCCTGGCCTGCGCCGAAGGGCGGCAGGCGTACTGGGTCTGCACGCTCATCGACGAGAGCGACGAGGTGGTCGCCAAGGCCGCGCAGACGACGTTCGACGAATTGACCGTGCAGCTGCCCGAACTGCGGCTCGGGCTCGTGCATGGCCGGATGCGCCCGGCGGAGAAGCAGGCCGCGATGCTGGCCTTCAAGGCGGGTGACATCGACGTACTGGTCGCCACCACCGTCATCGAGGTCGGCGTCGACGTGCCGAACGCCTCGCTGATGATCATCGAGAACGCCGAGCGCCTCGGGCTTTCGCAGTTGCACCAGTTGCGCGGGCGGGTGGGGCGGGGCAGCACGGCGTCGAGTTGCGTGCTGCTCTACCAGGCGCCGCTGTCGCAGATGGCACGCGAGCGTCTGGCCACCATGCGCGAGACCAACGACGGCTTCGTGATCGCCGAGCGCGACCTGGAGCTGCGCGGGCCCGGCGAGTTGCTGGGCACGCGGCAGACCGGCCTCGCGGAGTTCCGCGTCGCCGACCTCACGCGCGATGCCGACCTGCTCCCGCGCGTGCACGCGCTGGGCGAGAGGATCGCCGAGCGCGCCCCCGAACTCGCCGACCGGATCGTCGCGCGCTGGGTCGGCGGTGCCGTGCGGTATGCCTCTGCATGACATCGCGGACGCGTCGCGCATAATCGGCCGATGACCGATCGCATCCCGCTCCTCATCGATACCGACCCCGGCGTGGACGACGCGCTGGCCCTGCTGATGGCCTTCGACGATCCGCGATTCGACGTCGTCGGCCTGACGATCGCCGCCGGCAACGTCGGCCTCGACCACACCGTCGCCAATGCGCTGAAGCTCTGCGAAGTCGCGGGCGTCGACGTGCCGGTCTTCCCGGGTTGCGCGTCACCGCTGCTGCACCCCGCGCGCGACGCCGCGTACGTGCACGGCCGCGACGGCTTCGGCGATACCGGCTACGCGAAGGCCGCGAAGCAGGCCGAAGCCGAGCATGCCGCGCTGGCCATCCTGCGCCTGTCGCACGAGCACGCGGGCCGCCTTTTGCTGGTCGCGCTCGGCCCGCTCACGAACGTCGCGCTCGCGCTCAAGCTCGACCCGACGCTGCCCTCGCGCGTGGCCCGGTTCGTGGTGATGGGCGGCGCGGTGACCGGCCACGGCAACATCACCCCGGCCGCCGAATTCAACGTCTACTTCGACCCCGAAGCCGCGCGCATCGTGCTCGACGGCTTCCCGCACATCGACCTCGCCGACTGGGAAGCGACGATGGCGCACGGCTTCTCGCACGACGAGTTCGAACGCTGGCTTCAGCTCGACGATCCGCGGGCGCGCTTCTACGACGGGATCTCGAAGAAGACGCGCGAATGGTCGAGCGACCGGCGCGGCGACCACTGGCACTCCGCCGACGCACTCGCGATGGCCTTCGCGCTGGACCCGGAAGGCGCGACCGCGCTGGAATCCCGGCCGGTCGCGGTCGAGCTGGACGGCCGCCACAGCCGTGGCGCGACGATCGTCGACTGGCGCCGCGAGGGCGGGGCGCCGGACAACTGCCGCATCCTGATGGGGTATGACCAGGCCCGGTTCGAAGCGCGGATGCGCCGGGCGCTGGGCGCCTGAGCGGCATTCAGCCCCGGACCGCTCACGCGGCTTGCACGGCCAGGGTCCGGCCTCTATACTGCCGGGCTCCCAGAACCCCTGAATGGTGCATGCCATGAAGACCGGCATCCATCCCGAGTACCGCGAAGTCGTCTTCCAGGACGTCACCACGGACTTTTCGTTCCTGACCCGCTCGACCCTTGGCAGCAAGGAGTCGATCAAGTGGGAAGACGGCAACGAGTACCCGCTGGTGAAGGTCGACATCTCGTCGGCCTCGCATCCGTTCTACACGGGCAAGAACAAGATCCTTGACACCGGCGGTCGCGTCGACAAGTTCCGTCAGCGCTACGCCAAGAAGTAATCCTCGTCGCGGGCCCCGGCCCGTGCCGAGTCGATCGCGGCCGCCCCCGGGCGGCCGTCGTCGTTTTCGCGATGCGTGCGGCTGGGGTGCCGGCCGACGTGGCTTGAGGGTCACCGGCGGGATGCCGCGGTGCGCCATTAGACCAATGGACCACGCCTGACGCCGCGGACGCATGTGCGATAATCCGCGGGTTGCGGATCGTCCGCGAACGTCTTTTTTTCTCCTCCGCCGCGGCGCCTGCGCCGCATGCCTCCCAGGAGCGCTCCGTGTCCGAGACCAACAGCGGGCTGCAGCAGGTCACCCTGACCGCCGGCGACGCCAACGTGACCCTGCCCGTGCTGCACCCGACCGTGGGCGCGCCGTGCATCGACATCGCCAAGCTGCCGAAGGAAACCGGCTGCTTCACCTACGACAACGGCTTCACCGCGACGGCGAGCTGCAAGTCGGCGATCACCTACATCGATGGCGACGCCGGCGTGCTGCTGTATCGCGGCTACCCGATCGAGCAGCTCGCCGAGAAGTCGAACTTCCTCGAAGTCGCGTACCTGCTGATGAACGGCGAGCTGCCGAACACGCAGGAGTTCGACAAGTTCGAGCACGAGGTCACGCATCACACGATGATGCACGAGGCCTTCCGCACGTTCCTGTACGGCTTCCGCCACGACGCGCATCCGATGGCGATGCTCGTCGGCATGCTCGGCTCGATGGCGAGCTTCTATCACAACGAACTCGACCTCGAGGATCCCGAGCAGCGTCGCCTCGCGGCGATCCGCCTGATCGCGAAGGTGCCGACGATCGCGGCCGCCTGCCATCGCTATTCGATCGGCTGGCCGATCCGCTATCCGAAGAATTCGCTCGACTACACCACGCGCTTCCTGCACATGATGAAGGAAGTCCCGGCCGAGCCGCTCGACCTGAATCCGGTCGCGGCGAAGGCGCTGGACCTGCTCTTCATCCTGCATGCCGACCACGAGCAGAACGCCTCGACGTCGACCGTGCGCCTGATCGGTTCCACCGGCGCGAACCCGTACGCCTGCATCGCGGGCGGCGTCGCGGCCCTGTGGGGTCCCGCGCACGGTGGCGCGAACGAGGCGGTCCTGAAGATGCTCGCCGAGATCGGCCGTCCGGAGAACGTAGGCAGCGCGGTCGACAAGGCGAAGGACAAGAATTCGGGCTTCCGCCTGATGGGCTTCGGCCACCGCGTCTACAAGAACTACGACCCGCGCGCCGCGCTGGTCCGCAAGATGACGCACGAGGTGCTCGGCGCGCTGAACATCAACGACCCGCTGCTCGAGGTCGCGATGAAGCTCGAGGAGGCCGCGCTCAAGGACGAGTACTTCGTCTCGCGCAAGCTGTATCCGAACGTCGATTTCTACTCGGGCATCATCTACAAGGCGCTCGGCATCCCGGTCGAGATGTTCACCGTCATGTTCGCGATCGCGCGCACGGCGGGCTGGGTCAGTCACTGGCTGGAGCAGCAGAACGATCCGGAGAACAAGATCGGCCGTCCGCGCCAGATCTACACGGGCGCCACGCAGCGCGACTACGTGGGCGCCGACCAGCGCTGAACATGGCGAACGGTTCCCCGGAACCCGTCGTCCCGAAGCCGCGGCCCGTCCGCGGCTTCGTCGTTTTCAAGTGGACGGTCTATGCCTTCCTGACGCTGGACGTGCTGCTGTACGCACGCTTCGGACGGGCGACCGAACTGCTCGACACCGCCTCGTGGGTGGTGCTGGTGCTGCTGTTCGAGTGGGAGACCGGCGGCTGGCCGCTCGCGCCGCGGTGGCGGCCTCTCCTGCACGCCGTGCGTGCCATCGCGTCGCTGGGCGTGGTTGCCGCGGTGGTCGGCTACGCGCTCGAACGCCAGTGGCTCGACTTCGTGAACGAGTCGACCTGGCTCGCCGTGGTCGGGCTTCTCGAACTCGAGGTCCGCGTGCCCGCCCGGCGGACACGCTTCCATCGCATCCGCCGGTGGCTCGCGATACCGCTCTATGCCGCGCTACTCGCATTCCTCGCGACGTGGACCGTGCGTGGCGTCGTCGGCGACGATCCGCGCGCGGCGTGGCTCGATGCCTGGGACGCCACCTGGTGGCTCGTCGCGTTCGTCGTGATCGAGCTGAACGTCTTCGGCTGGGCACGCGCGCCCGTGCGGCGCTAGAAGCCCTGCTCGAAGCCGTCGATCTCGGCGTCGGCGATGATCTGCGTGAGTTGCGGCACGCTCGCCCGTCGCATCGGTTTCTCGTCGACCGGCGACAGCGGCGCCTGCCGCAGCACGTCGTGGGGCAGCACGGTCACGTCGAACGGCAGGCCATCAGCGCTGAACACCCACACCGGAAACTCCGCATCGCGATGCCGGTCCAGTCGCACGCGACGGCCGCGGGGCTGGGCCGGGATGTCATGCTCGACGAAGAAGCGGTGCACCGCGTCGGGGTCGTCGACATGCAGGTGCAGCATCACCGGCGAGCGCGCGTCGGCCGTGCCTTCGAGCACGGGGCCGACGAGTCGCGGATCGAACACGCGGAAGAAGCGCAGCGCCTCGAGCGCCGCCTCGCGACGTACCTGCAGTTCCGCCGCGCCGTCGCGCCCGAACAGGCGCTGGTACTGCCGCAGGGCAGCCTCGATCTCGGTGTTCCGCGGCAGCGAGGCATCGTCGTGGATGCCGAGGCGCTCGGCGGCCTTGAGTTTGGCCTGGTGGTAGTCGGCGATGCCGCTTTCCGCCATCAGTCGCGCGGCCTCGCTGGCGAGGTGCTCACGCCGTTCGCGCAGTCGCGACTGGGCATGCTGGTGGGCGTGCTGGCGGGCTGGGCGCATGACGGGGCTCCGGGGCAGGCGAGGGCGACCGACGCCGGGGATGGAGGCCGGCGGATCCACGCTACCACGGCGATGTCGGGCCCCGTTCTCGCGGCCTCGACATCGTTCAGAAGATGTCGAACGAGCCTTCCGCGCCCGGCTCGTCGCGTTGCGTCGAGGGACCGTAGTCGACGTCGCTCTGCATGCGCTCGAGGTCTTCGGCCTTGACCCACTCCATGATCCCGCCGCTGCTGCCGGGGATCAGGCGCCCGCCCGGACCGACCGCGACCTTGACCATGCCCTGCGGCGGGTCGTTCGGCTGGATCGGCTTGTCCTTGAGCGCGACGCGCATGTAGTCGATCCAGATCGGCAGCGCGGCCTTGCCACCGTATTCGCGGTAGCCGAGCGACTTGAAGTCGTCGCGCCCGACCCAGACGGTGGTGATGTACGGCCCGCCGAAGCCCGAGAACCAGGCGTCGCGATGGTCGTTCGTCGAGCCGGTCTTGCCGCCGACGTCCTCGCGGCCGAGCACCTTCGCCGCCGTACCGGTGCCGCGCTGCACGACGTCGCGCAGGATCGACACAATCTGGTACCCGATGCGTTCGTCGATCGCGCGCGGCGCGAGCAGCAGGCCCGTGGTGTCGACCTTCTTCGGCGTCGAGGCGGCGAGCGCGCCGGGCTTGGCACCCTTCGCGTCCTTGGCCGGCGCCTCGGCCGCGGCCGTGGTCGGCGAGGGACCGAGGTCGAAGCCGTCGACCACCGTGGACGGCGCCTGCGTGGCGGTGCCGGTCGGATTGGCGACGATCGCGCAGCCGTGACAGCCGACCGCCGGCTTTTCCTTGAAGATCACCGCGCCGTTGCGGTCCTTCACCGTATCGATGAACCACGGTGTCACGCGGTAGCCGCCGTTGTAGAACACGGCGTAGCCGCGCGCGACGGAGAGCGGCGTCAGCGATGCGGTGCCGAGCGACATCGACAGGTTCGGCGGCAGCGACTTCTCGTCGAACCCGAAGTTGCTGATGAACTTGCGCGCGTAGTCGACGCCGATGGCATCGAGCAGGCGGACGGACACGAGGTTGCGCGACTGCACCATCGCCTCGCGCAGGCGCATCGGGCCCGCGAAGTTGCCAGTGTCGTTCTGCGGGCGCCACAGGTGTCCGACGCGGTCCTTGAACACGACCGGCGCGTCGAGGACGATCGAGGCCGGGTTGAAGCCGCGCTCGAAGGCCGCCGAATACACGAAGGGCTTGAAGCTCGAGCCCGGCTGGCGCTTGGCCTGCACGGCCCGGTTGAACTTGTTGCCGGCGAAGCTGTAGCCGCCGGTGAGCGCGCGCAGCGCACCGTTCATGGCATCGATCGACACCAGCGCGGCCTGTGCGCGGGGCAGCTGGTCGAGCCGGTACGTCGCGGGCCCGTCGCCGACGGCCGCCATCTGCGTCTTCGCGTCGGCGGCATCGCCCGTCAGCAGGCGACGCACCCGGACGACATCGCCACGTCGCAGCGTGCCCAGGCCAAGGCCATTGAAGCTCTGCTTCGGCGAGAGTTCGATCGACTGCCCATCGGCGAGCGCGAGTTCGGCACGCGCGCCGGAGCTGGACAGCACCACCGCAGGCAGCAGCGAGCCCTGCGCCGGAACGTCGCGGATCCGCCGGGCGACGGTCCGCGCATCGGCCCCGTCGTCCAGGTCGAGGTGCTTCTCGGGGCCGCGCCAGCCGTGGCGGACGTCGTAGACGTGCAGCCCGTCGCGCACCGCGCGATCGGCCGCCGCCTGCAGCGTCGGGTCGATCGTGGTCGTGACGTGGTAGCCCTTGGTCAGCGCCTCGGGACCGTACCGCTGGATCATCTCCTGGCGGACCATCTCCGCGACGTACGGGGCGTACACCTCGACCGGGCGCTCATGCGGCGTCGCGTGCATCGGAACGGCCTTGGCCGCCGACGCCTGCGCGCGGCTCACGAACTTCAGCTCGACCATCCGGTCCAGGATGTAGTCCCGGCGCACCTTGGCGCGCTCGGGATTGCTGATCGGATTCGCGCTGGACGGGAACTTCGGGATGCCCGCGAGCGAGGCCATCTCGTCGAGGCTGAGCTTCTCGAGCGGGCGCCCGTAGTAGTACTCGGCCGCCGCGCCGATTCCGTAGGCGCGATTGCCGAAGAAGCTGACGTTGAGGTACAGCTCGAAGATCTCGTCCTTGCTGAGCTCGCGCTCCATCCGCATCGCCAGCAGCATCTCGGCGAGCTTGCGGGTGTAGCTGTACTCGTTGCTCAGGAAGAACTGGCGGGCCACCTGCTGGGTGATGGTCGAGCCGCCGGGGACGCGCTTGTCGTCGGTGGTGGCCAGCAGCCACACCGCGCGGGCGATGCCCTTCAGGTCGACGCCATGGTGCTCGTAGAAGCGCGCGTCCTCGATCGCGATGAACGCCTTCTTCTGGAGGTCCGGCACCTTTTCGATATCGACCGGGTAGCGCCGGGTCTCGCCGAACAGCGCCATCAGGCGCCCGTCCTGGGCATAGACGTACATCGGCTCCTGGAGCTGGACGTCGCGAAGCGTCTCGACCTCCGGCAGCTTCGGGGCGATCACCGCATAGAGCGCGCCGGCCCCGATGAGGCCGAGGACAACCAGACCGGCGATCGCGAAGAGCGCCCAGCGGAGAAGGCGGCGGAAACGGGGCATCGGGGGAAGACCGCGTAAAGAATTCGTAAGCCGAGTATAGAGGAGCCCCCGCGTCGTCGATGCGTCGACGGCGTCGGAATGCCGTCAGCGGGGACGCCCGACGGGTGGACGGGTCCGCGTCATTATTTTGTCGGTGGCCATCACGAATCGTGAGGTCGCTGTTGCCACGGGGTGAAAAGTCCGTTATCTAGGCAGTGCCGCAAGAAGCGCACCTAAACGCCTGTGGCAGGGGAGATTCGAAGTGGGCGTGATCACGAAGAGCCAGCCGGCCCTGGTCGGCGTGGATATCAGTTCGACTGCCGTGAAGCTCTTGCAGCTCTCGCGGTCCGGTAACCGATACCGGGTCGAACACTATGCGGTGGAACCGCTGCCGCCCAATGCCGTGGTGGAGAAGAACATCGTCGAGGTCGAGGCGGTGGGCGAGGCCATCAAGCGCGCGGTGACCCGCTCGGGCACCCGTGCCCGCGCCGCGGCCGCCGCCGTCGCCGGCTCCGCGGTGATCACCAAGGTGATCCCGATGCCGTCCGACCTGGACGGGGACGAGCTCGAGGCGCAGGTGGAACTCGAGGCCGCCAACTACGTGCCGTACCCGATCGACGAGGTGAACCTCGACTTCGAGGTCCTCGGCCCGATGCCCAATACCCCGGACACGGTGCAGGTGCTGCTCGCCGCCTCGCGTTCGGAAAACGTCGAGATCCGCGCGTCCGCGCTCGAGCTCGGCGGCCTCAACGCCCGCGTCATGGACGTCGAGAGCTTCGCGATCGAGAACGCGTTCGCGCTTCTCTCCGAGCAGCTCAAGACCCCGCGCGACGGCCTCGTGGCCCTGGTCGACTCCGGCGCGACGATGACGACGCTCTACGTCCTCCGCAACGGCCGCACGATCTACTCGCGCGAGCAGGTCTTCGGCGGCAAGCAGCTCACCGACGAGGTGATGCGCCGCTACGGGCTGTCCTACGAGGAAGCCGGTCAGGCCAAGCGCCAGGGCGGGCTGCCCGAGGGCTACCAGGCCGAGGTTCTGGACCCCTTCAAGGAGGCGATGGTCCAGCAGATCAGCCGCCTGCTCCAGTTCTTCTATGCCGGCAGCGAGTTCAACCGCGTCGACCAGCTGGTGATCGCCGGCGGCGGTGCCGCGATCACGGGCATCGACCGGATGCTCGAGGACCAGCTCGGCGTGCCGACCATGGTCGCCAACCCGCTCGCGAACATGACGCTGGGGCCGCGCGTGCAGCCGCATGCCCTGGCGCAGGACGCACCCTCGCTCATGATCGCCTGCGGGCTCGCGCTGAGGAGCTTCGACTGATGGCACGCATCAATCTCCTGCCGTGGCGCGCCGAGCGCCGCAAGCAGCGACAGAAGGAGTTCGCCGTGATGCTGGGGGCGACCGCCGTGGGCGCGCTCCTGCTCGCGATGGGCATCAACATGTATTACGGCGCGCAGATCGACGGCCAGACGACGCGCAACAGCTTCGTCCAGCAGCAGATCGACGAGGTCGACAAGCAGATCACCGAGATCGCCGAGCTCAACAAGACGAAGTCGCGCCTGCTCGCCCGCAAGGAAGTGATCGAGAAGCTGCAGTCGAGCCGCTCGCAGATGGTCCACCTGTTCGACTCGCTGGTGCGGACGATTCCGGACGGCGTCGTGCTGACCTCGATCAAGCAGGACGACCAGGCGCTGACGCTCGAAGGCCGCTCGCAGTCGAACGCGCGCGTCTCGACGTACATGCGGAACCTCGAGGGCTCGGGCTGGATGACCGATCCGCAGCTGTCGATCATCGAAGCCAAGGGCGAGGACAAGGGCCTGCCCTACGAGTTCCGCCTGAGCGTGAAGCTCTCCGATCCCAACGCACCGCGTGACACCGACGGGGATGGCGTGCCGGATGCGGTGCCCGCACCGGCCGCCGTGCCCGCGACCGCCGCACCCGCCGCAGCGATGCCCGCCGGCGGCGCCGCGCCCGCCGCCCCGGCCGCGACCCCGGCACCGGCCGCCACCGCTCCGCAGGGAGGCAAGTCGTGAGCCGCAAATTCGACATCAAGAGCCTCGACTTCAACAACATCGGCTCCTGGCCGGTGCAGGCGAAGGCGGTGTTCTGCGCCATCGTCGGCCTGCTCATCGTCGGCCTGTTCTGGTACCTCTTCATCAGCGACAAGCGCGAAGCACTCGCCTCGCTCGAGAACACCGAGAAGGGCCTGCGCGAAACCTACGAGAAGAAGCAGGGCGAGGCCGCGAACCTCGGCCCGCTCAAGCAGCAGCTGGTGCAGATGGAGCAGCAGCTGCAGCAGATGCTGCGCCAGCTGCCGAGCAAGAACGAGATGCCCGACCTCATCGTCGATATCTCGCAGACCGCGCTGGCGACCGGCATCACCAATGAGCTGTTCCAGCCGGGCGACGAGCAGCCGAAGGACTTCTACGCCGAGAAGCCGATTTCTCTGCGCATGGTCGGCAGCTACCACCAGTTCGGCGCGTTCATGAGTGGCGTCGCGTCGTTGCCGCGCGTCGTGATCATGACCATGCACGACATCTCGCTGCGTCCGAAGCAGACGGCGGCGACCGCTGGCGCGCCGGCGGGCATTACCCCGAACGGCCTCCTCGAGCTCTCCGGTACGGTCAAGACCTACCGCTACCTCGACGAGGAAGAGGTCGCCACGCAGACGGCCGCCGCCGCGGCCGCCACGGCGGCGCCGGGCGCAACGCCCGCGGCTCCCGCACCTGCGGCCACTGCGGCGAAGGGAGGCTGATATGGCGGCCATGCGAACCACGATCGTCCGTAGCATCCTGCTCACCGCTTGCCTTGCCGGCTGCGCGCGCGGCGTCACCAGTACGCCGGGCGATGCGCCGAACCTGGAGAAGTGGGCCGCGGAAGTGAAGGCACGGCCCGCGCCCGCGCTCGATCCGCTTCCGGTGATGCAGCAGTTCGAAACGTTCGACTACGCGGCCCAGAGCCTGCGGGATCCTTTCAGCCGCGCATTCACCGATGACGGCAGCGGCAACGGCCCGCGTCCGGATTCGGCGCGCCGCAAGCAACCGCTCGAAGGCTTTCCGTTGGACAGCCTCGACATGGTCGGCACGCTCGGCAAGGGTCCTGGCCAGGTCGCGCTGGTCATGGCGCCAGACAAGGTCACGTACCGGGTTCGGCCCGGTGAATACATGGGGCAGTCCGACGGCCGCGTAACTGCGGTGCACGAGGACCGCATCGAGCTGGTGGAACTGGTGCCCGACGGGGCCGGTGGCTGGCTGGAACGGCCGGCCACGCTGGCACTCGACGACAACAAGTGATGCTGAGGGGATGAGGATCATGATTTCGAAGAACGCCCAATCCGCAAGGACGGCCCGCCCCCAGACCGGGGTCCGGATGGCGGGTCTCGCCCTCGGCATGCTCGCGGCACTCGGCAGCGTCCAGGCGGCACCGCAGGCCAGCACGCCCGTCGCTCCCGCGGCGAGCCTGGATCCGTCGAAGCAGCTGCCGGGCACCGTCTCGGTCGCCGACATCGACTTCAAGCGCAGTGCCGACGGAGCGGGACGCCTCGTCGTACGCTTCTCCGGAGACGGCGCTGCGCCTGACCTGCGCAAGGTCGGCTCGAGCGTCGTCGTCGACATCGGCAACGCGCAGCTGCCGGCGAACCTGCGCAAGACGCTCGACGTGAGCGACTTCGCCACGCCGGTCACACGCGTCGACCCCCGCACGAGCGGCGCGGGCACCCAGCTGGTGCTGGACACCAGCGGCTCGTTCGACTCGATGGCCTACCAGACCGGTCGCGACTACATCGTCGAGATCACGCCCAAGTCGGCGTCCAGCACGCGCGCGGTCGGCTCGACCGCGGCCGTGCAGACGGCGGCGGCCCAAGTCTCCGCGGCGAACGCCACGGCGCGTTATTCGGGCAAGCCGGTCACGTTCAACTTCCAGGACGTGCCGGTGCGCACCGTGCTGCAGCTGATCGCCGAGGAATCCGGCCTCAATATCGTGGCGGCCGATACGGTGACGGGCAATGTCACGCTGCGGCTGATCAATGTGCCGTGGGACCAGGCGCTCGACATCGTGCTGCAGGCCAAGAGCCTCGACAAGCGCCGCAACGGCAACGTCGTGTGGATCGCGCCCCAGGCCGAAATCGCCAAGTACGAGCAGGACCGCGAGGACGCGCGCATCGCGATCGACCAGCGCACGGACCTCGTGACTGAATACGTGCAGATCAACTACCACAACGCCGCGGCGATCTATAAGGCGCTGACCGAGGCCAAGGGCATCGGCGGTGGCGGCGGCGGTGGTGGTGCAGCCGGGGCCGGCAGCAGCCAGACCAACGACACGGGCTTCCTCTCGCCGCGCGGTCGACTCGTCGCCGACGAGCGCACCAACACGCTCATGATCAGCGACATCCCGAAGAAAGTCGCGGCCATGAAGGAGCTGATCCGCGTGATCGACCGGCCGGTCGATCAGGTCGTGATCGAGGCGCGCGTCGTGATTGCCACGGACACGTTCTCCCGCGAGTTGGGCGCGCGCTTTGGGGTGTCCGGCAGCAACAACAACTCGTTCTTCAGCGGCAACCTGGAAGCGAATTCCACGAACTCGACCGCGCAGTACAACGCGAACATCACCAACACGACCGCAGTCAACGCCTACAACGCTGCCGTGCGCAACGCTCAGACCACCGGCGGGGCGATGCCAGCGCTACCGACGCTCGTGTCTCCGGCCATCACGCGCGGCCTCATGAGCAACCTCGGCGTCACCAACCCCGCAGGTTCGGTCGCGCTCTCGATCCTCAACGCCGGCTACCTGCTCGACGCGGAGTTGTCCGCGCTGCAGGCCGAAGGCCGCGGCGAGGTGATCTCCAACCCGCGCGTCGTCACCAGCAACCAGCGCGAAGCGGTGATCACGCAGGGCAAGGAAGTCGGTTACGTCACGCTGCAGGCGGCGACCGCCGGTGCGGTGCCGCAGCCCACGGTGGCCTTCAAGGACGTCGTCCTGCAGATGCGCGTGACGCCGACGATCACCAACGACGGTCGCGTGTTCCTGAACATGGCGGTCAAGAAGGACGAAGTCGAGGGCTTCATCGACACCGGCATCGGCCAGGTTCCGGAGATCAGCAAGCGCGAGGTCAACACCGCGGTGCTGGTCGAGGACGGGCAGACCGTCGTGATCGGCGGCGTGTACGAGTTCGCGAACCGCTCGGACGTCACGAAGGTCCCGTTCCTGGGCGACGTCCCGTTCCTCGGCAACCTGTTCAAGAAGCGGGGCAAGTCGAAGGACAAGGCCGAGCTGCTGATCTTCGTGACGCCGAAGGTGCTGCACGTCGCGCAGCGCTGAGCCCAGCCCGATGTGATGCGATCGACGGGGCCCTTCGGGGTCCCGTTCGCGTTTGGCGCTCGGGGCGTGAAGGGGCCGTCGGAACTCCGTGAGCCCAACACGGTCAGAATGGCGCGATGGACGCCTCCCTCTCCCGCCCCGAACCGCTGCCCGACGCGGCCCGCCTGCACGACCTCTTCCGCGGCCTGCGGGCCTCGCTACAGGGCGAGATCGTCGGACAGTCGCTGCTCGTCGAGCGCCTGCTGGTCGCGCTGCTCGCTGACGGCCACCTGCTGGTCGAAGGCGCGCCCGGCCTCGCCAAGACCACCGCGATCCGTGCGCTCGCCTCGCGCCTGCATGCCGATTTCGCGCGTGTGCAGTTCACGCCGGACCTGTTGCCGGCCGATCTGACGGGCACCGAGGTGTGGCGGCCGCAGGACGGGCGCTTCGAGTTCCAGCCGGGCCCGATCTTCCATCACCTGCTGCTGGCGGACGAGATCAACCGTGCGCCGGCGAAGGTGCAGTCCGCGCTGCTGGAGGCGATGGGCGAGCGTCAGGTCACCGTCGGGCGTGCCACGTATGCCTTGCCCGCGCTCTTCCTGGTGATGGCGACGCAGAATCCGATCGAGCAGGAAGGCACGTTCCCGTTGCCCGAAGCGCAGCTGGATCGCTTCCTGATGCACGTCCGCATCGGCTATCCGGATGCCGATGTCGAGACCGAGATCCTGCGGCTGGCGCGCGAACGCGCGCGCGATGCCCTGGGCGACGCGACGGCGTCCGTTCCGGCGCCGCTCGAACGGATCACGATCGAGGACGTCTTCGCCGCGCGACGCCATGTCCTGTCGCTGCACGTCGCGCCCGCGGTCGAGCGCTATCTCGTCGAGCTCGTGCTCGCCTCGCGCGATGCCGTCCGTTACGACGCCGCGCTTGCGCGACGTATCGCCTGGGGCGCCAGCCCGCGCGGTTCGATCGCGCTCGAGCGTTGCGCGCGGGCGCATGCCTGGCTGGCGGGACGCGATTACGTGACGCCGGACGACGTGCGCGGCGTCGCCTCCGACGTGCTGCGCCACCGCGTGCTGCCGAGCTTCGAGGCGACCGCGGAGGGTTGGGACGGCGGCCGGCTCGTCGACGAACTTCTCGCGCGCGTGCCGCTGCCGTAGGCCCGGCCATGCGCGGTGAACGGCCTACGGGCGCGGTGCCCGGCGTCGTGCCCTCGATCGAGGAGCTCGTCGCGCTGCGCGGCGTGGCGTCGAGCGCGAAGCATCTCCGACGCGTGCGCAACGCGGCGCCCGGACTGGCGAGCTCGCCCATGCGGGGACGCGGGATGGAGTACGCCGAGTCCCGCGAATACACGGCCGGGGACGATGCGCGTCACATCGACTGGCGCCTGACCGCGCGCACCGGGCGGGCCCACACGAAGGTGTTCCATGCCGAGCGCGAACGGCTGACGCTCATCGTGGCGGACACGGCGTCCGCGCTCTACTTCGGCACGCGCGTTCGCTTCAAGTCCGTGCAGGCCGCGCGCGCCGGCGCGGTGGTCGCCTGGCATGCGGTCGGCGAGGGTGACCGCGTGGCCGTGCTGCGGGCGGGCACCCGGGAAGCCCCGGTTTCGCCCGCCGGCGGGCCGCGCGGCGCCCTGCGCGTGATCGACGCACTCGCACGCTGGTACGGCGCGCGCCCGGACGACGATCGCGGCCTCGCCATCGCGCTTGACCGCGCCCAGCGCCTGCTGCGTCCCGGTGCACGACTCATCGTGCTCGCCGATCCGTCGAGCCTAGAAACGGTGCCGCTGCATCGCTGGACGGCGATGGCGCGTAACCACGACGTCGGCGTGCTGCTGTTCCACGACCCGCTCGAATCGCAGCCGCCGTCCGTGCGCCTGCCGGTCGCGTTGCCTGCAGGGCGCGCGGAGGTCGCTCTGGACGAGGCGGCGCTCCGTGAGCGCTGGCTCGCGCGGTTCGCTGCGCCCCTGCAGCGTGCGAACGAGGTGTTGCCGGGACGGGGCGTGCGCGTGCTCGCCCTGTCGACGACCGATCCCAGCGAACGTTGCCTCGCCGTGCTCCGCGGCCGGGCCGCGCAGGTCGCCTGATGCAGGACGGCCTGATCCTTCGCGATCTACATCGACCGCCGGCGCCGCCGTTCTGGCCGCCCGCGCCGGGCTGGTGGATGCTCGCCACGGCGATCGCGCTGGCGGCCCTCGTCGCGCTCGTCGTCCGGCGCCGACGCGCCCGGGCCCGCGCGCGATGGTCGGCCGCGTTCGACGCTTCGCTGGCGCATGCCGCGATGCCGACCGCGCGGCTCGCGGTTGCGTCCGAGCTGCTGCGTCGCGCGGCGCGCACCGTCCGCGTCGACGCCGACCGTCTCGACGGCGAGCCCTGGCTCGCGTTCCTCGACACACCGGCGACGCGCTTCCTGGAGGGCCCGGGCCGGCTCCTGCTGGACGGACCGTTCCGCGCGGACGTCGATGCAGCGCAGGCGGGCGTCGCGGTCGAACTCGCGCGCCGCCGCTTCGTCTCGCTGATGACGGGGAGGCGCTGATGCTCGCCCCGCGTGACCTCTTCGAACTGCTGCAGTGGCCCGCCTGGCTGCTCGCCATTCCGTTGCCGTGGCTGCTGCTCGCGCTGGTGCGTCCTGTGCCGACCGAGGGTGCCGCCCTGCGACTTCCCATCGCCTCGAGCATCGCGGAACTCACGGCGGCGACGCCGCGCATGCGCAAGCCGAAGGTCGGCCTGCTCGCGGGGCTGGCGTGGATCCTGCTGTGCATCGCCGCGGCGCGACCGCAGCAGCTCGGCCCGCCCGTGCAACCGCCGGCCCAGGGCCGCGACCTGATGCTTGCGCTCGACCTGTCCGGAAGCATGAACGAGCCGGACATGGAGATCGGCGGCAACGTGGTCGACCGCCTCACTGCGGCGAAGGCCGTGCTCTCGGACTTCGTCGACCGCCGCGCTGGCGATCGCCTGAGCCTGCTCGTCTTCGGCCGGCAGGCGCACGTGCTGACGCCGTTCACGCCCGACCGCGAGAGCGTGCGCGACCAGCTCGCCGACAGCGTCGTTGGGCTCGCCGGCCAGGAGACCGCGATCGGCGATGCCATCGGCCTCGCCGTGCGCCGGCTGCGCGGCCAGCCCGAGGGCGAGCGCGTGCTGGTGCTGCTCACCGACGGCGTCAACACCGCCGGCGTGCTCGATCCGCTGAAAGCCGCGCGCATCGCGGCCGGGGCCGGCGTACGCATCCACACCGTCGCGTTCGGCGGCGAGGGCGGCTTGTCGCTGTTCGGCTTCCGGCTGCCGGCACCGGGCGGCGGCGACGAAATCGACGAGTCCGCGCTGCGCGCGATCGCCAGCACGACGGGGGGGCGCTTCTTCCGTGCGCGCGATGCGGCGGAACTCGCGGGCATCTACGCCGAGATCGACCGACTCGAGCCGATCGCACGACCGGGCCGCGCGGTGCGGCCGCGCATCGAACGCTATGCCTGGCCGCTCGGCGCGGCGTTGCTGCTCGCGCTTCTCGCCGCATGGCGCGGGAGGCATCGCTGATGGACGTCGGCCCACTGCATCTGCTCCGACCGCTGTGGCTCCTGGCCCTGCTCGCACTGCCGCTGTTCGCGCTGCTCCTGCGACGACGTCGTGCGGCAGGCGCGCCATGGGAGCGCGCGATCGATCCGCACCTGCTGCCGCACCTTCTGGAGCCGGGCCGCACGCGCCGCACGCGCGGTCGCGCCGCACTCGCGACCGTCGCGTACGCGCTCGCCGTGATCGCGCTCGCCGGCCCGGCGTGGCGGCAGGTCGACGAGCCGCTGTGGCAGACGCGCGAGCCGATCGTGATGGCGGTCGACCTCTCGAGTGCGACGCTCGCGGCCGACCTCCCGCCGCGACGGATCGACCAGCTGCGTGCGCGGCTGACGCGCCTGCTGCAGTCGCATCGCACCGGCCCGCTCGCGCTCGTCGCGTTCGCGGACGACGCCTTCACGGTCGCGCCGCTCACCGACGACGCGGCGAACGTCGCGCTCTTCGTGGATGCGCTCGAGCCTTCGGTGATGCCGGTCGACGGACAGTCGCCCGCGCGCGCCATCGAGTGGTCGCGCCAGCTGATCGAGCGCGCCGGTTTTCCGCGCGGCCGCATCGTGTTGATCACCGACCACGCCGACGCGGAAGCGCAACGCGCCGCGGTGCAGGCGCGGGGCGCGGGCATGACCGTGTCGGCGCTCGCACTCGGTACCAGCGCGGGTGCGGAGGTGCGCACGCCCGGCGGCGCCACGGTGCACGTCGCACTCGACGAGGACTCGCTGCGGGACCTCGCGCGCGCGGGCGGTGGTGCCTATGCGCGGCTTTCGCTGGACGGTGCGGACGAGCCCGTTTTCGCGAGCGGGACCGGCGACGGCGTTCGACGTGGCGAGGGCGGCCGCACCTGGGCGGACGAAGGCGTGCGCCTCGTGCCGCTGGTGATGCTGCTGGGCCTCGTGCTGCTCGCGCGACGCGCGGCGCGCGCCGCCCTGCTGCTGCTCGTGGTGATGCTGCCGCGCCCCGCACCCGCCGCCGACCTCTGGCTGCGGCCGGACCAGCGCGCGCATCACGCGGTCGATCGCGGCATCGCGCTGTATCGCAAGGGGGACTTCGACGGCGCCGCGAAGGCGTTCGCACGCTCGAATGATCCCGACGCGCACTACGACCGCGGCAACGCACTAGCGAAAGCCGGACAACTCGAGGACGCGCTCGCGGCCTACGATGCGGCGCTGCGGCAGCGTCCGGGCATGGCGGATGCGGTGGCGAATCGCCAGGCGGTCATGGCGGCCTTGAAGCGCCGGCAGCAGGGGCAACAGGGGCAGCAGTCAGGGAAGAACGGGGGGGCGTCGAAGTCGTCGCAGCAGTCGCGTAATTGCGCGCCGGGCGATGCCGCCTGCGATACGTCGCAGCAGGCGCCGAAGTCGCCGCCGCGCGCGGGTGAGCCCTCCCGTACGCCTTCGCCTCCGAAGCCCGCGGATGCCTCGCGACAGGCGCAGGCCGACGCCGCACAGCGCGAAGCGATGCGGCGCGCGATGCAGAACGCACCCGGCCGGCAGGCGCGCGTGCCCGCCGATGCGAAGCTCAGCCCCGCGCAGCGCGAGCAGCGCATGTCCGACGAAGCGGCGCTGATGCGTGTACCCGACGATCCCGGAAGCCTGTTGCGCGAGAAGTTCCGGCTGGAACAGGAACGTCGCGCGGGAGGCGGGCGATGAGCCGTCGGCTGACGGCGCTGGTGTTCGTCGCGCTGATGCTCGTCGTTGCGACGGCGCAGGCGCAGACGCGCGCCTGGCTCGACCGCGACCGCGTCGGCCTCGGCGAAACCGCCACGCTCAACGTCGAGACCGACGCCAGCGGCGCGCCCGACTACGCGCCGCTGCTCGCCGACTTCGATCTCGGCGGCCAGTCCAGCGAGCAACGGCTGCAGTGGGTCAACGGGCGCGCGAGCAGTCGCAGCGTCTATGCGGTGGGGCTGCGTCCACGGCGGCAGGGCCTGCTGCGCATCCCCGCGCTGCGCGTGGGCGGCGGCATGACGGCGCCGCTCTCGCTGCTCGTCACCGCCGCCGCGCCGGTGCCGGCCGCGGGCAGCGGCGACGTCTACATCGAGAGTGAGGCCGACGCGCAGGATCCGTACGTGCAGCAGTCGGTCGGCTGGGTGGTCCGGCTGTATTCGGCCGTCCCGCTCATCGCCGGCCAGCTCGACCAGCCCGAACCGCAGGGCGCGACACTCCAGCGCGTCGGTGACGACGTGCAGTACCGACGCACGGTCGGTGTGCGCAACTACGTCGTGACCGAGCGTCGATTCCTGCTGATTCCCGAACGCAGCGGCGAACTCGTGGTCCCGCCCGCGCGCTTCGAGGGCCGCGGCACGGGCAATGCCTTCGATCGGCTGTTCGGCGACGGCCAGACACCGCTCCGCGCAGTGGCGCGCCCGCGCGTGCTGCGGGTGCGGGGGATTCCCGCCGACGCGCCGCAGCCGTGGCTGCCCCTGCGCGACCTGACGCTGCGCTACCTGCAGGTGCCGACGCAGGCGCGCACGGGGTCGGCGGTGGCGGTGCAGGTGGAACTGGTCGCCGACGGCGCGACCGCGGCGCAGCTGCCGGCGCTCGACCTGCCGGCCGTCGACGGCCTGCAGGTGTTCCCGGAGCGCGCGCAGAGCGACGAATCGGTGGTCGACGGCCGCCCCCGCGTGCGCCTGCAGCGCCGCTATTCGCTGCTGCCGTCGCGCGCCGGTCGGCTCGAGACCCCAGGGCCGCGCATCGACTGGTGGGACACCCGCGCCGGCACTGCACGCACCACGCAGTTGCCGCCGATCACGCTCGACGTCGCCCCCGGACCCGCGGGCGAAGCGGCCCAAGCGTCAGAGGCACCCGCGACCGGCATTCCGTCGCCGCAGGCGAACACGCCGCGATGGTGGCGCCTGGGCATCGCGCTGGCGATGGCGCTGTCGCTGTTCGCATTCGCGGCGTTGCGCTCGCGCCGGACGCGCACGCCCCCGACGGACGCGGCGACGCCGTCGCCGACGCCCGGGCCCGCCGTCGCCGACCCGAACCTTCCGCGGCTGCTCGAATTCGGCGACCTCGCCGAGATCGACGCGGCGCTGCGCCACCTCGCCGGCGCGGGCGTGCACGACCTCGACGGCGTGATCGCGCGGCTCGACGACCCGACGCAACGCGCCGCGGTCGAGTCGCTGCGCCGCGCGCGCTGGGCCGGCGCGGATGCGGCCGACGCACGCTCGCGCCTGCGGGCGGCCTTCGCCGCAGGCCCCCGCTGGCGCGTGCCTGCCGTGCGGACGCGCGACGACCTGCCGCCGCTGTATCCCGGGCGCTGACCGCCGCGGGCCGATCCCGCCGCTTTGCTAAGCTCGCCGGTCACGCAGGGGAGAGCCGCATGCACGCCACGACGCCGCCGAACGCCATCGCCAAGCGCGGGCTCCCCTTGCACGTGAAGGTACTGATGGGCTTCGTGCTCGGCACGATCGTCGGCCTCGTCGTGCACGCGACGATGCCCGACGCCGCCTGGGTCTCGACGGTGATCACCTACGTCGCCAAGCCGTTCGGCCAGATCTTCCTCAACCTGCTCTTCATGCTCGTGGTGCCGCTGATGTTCTCGGCGCTCGTGCTCGGCGTCGCGGAGCTGGGCGACATCGCCAGCCTCGGCCGCCTGGGCTGGCGCACGCTGATCTATACGGCGGGCATGACGGCCGCAGCGGTCGGCATCGGCCTGATCATGGTCAACGTCATGCAGCCGGGCCTGCACCTGCCGCCGGGGCTGATCCAGCAGGCGATGGCGAGCAACCTCGCGAAAGCGGGCGAGATCGTCACCAAGGGCAACGAGCTCAACCTGATGGATCTGCTGGTCAACATCGTGCCGCACAACGTCGTGGGCGCCATGGCGGACGACAAGCAGAAGCTCGGCATCGTCTTCTTCGCACTGATGATCGGTATCGGCCTCGTGATGCGGCCGACCGCGGGCACCGAGGCCTTCAAGAACGCGCTGCACGGCCTGTTCGAGATCTGCATGCACCTCATCGGCATGTTCATCAGGCTCGCGCCGTACGCGGTGTTCGCCTTCATGTTCATCCTGTGCGCGCAGCTCGGCTGGAGCGTGATCGTCGGCCTGAGCTGGTTCGTCGCCACGGTGTTGATCGCGCTCGCCATCCACGGCTTCGTCGTCCTGCCGCTGTGGGTGCGCTTCATGGGCGGCATGTCGCCGATGACGTTCTTCCGCGGCAGCCAGGAGGCGACGCTGACCGCCTTCGCCACCGCGTCCTCGACCGCGACACTGCCGGTCACGCTGCGCGTCGCCGAGGAGAACCTGCGCCTGCCGCGCAAGGTCTCCCGCTTCGTGCTCACCGTCGGGGCGTCCGCGAACCACCACGGCACTGCGCTGTTCGAGGGCATCACGGTGCTGTTCCTCGCCCAGGTCTACGGGCTCGAGCTGTCCTTCGTGAAGCAGCTGCTGGTGCTCGTGCTGTGCATCCTCGGCGGCATCGGTACGGCCGGCATCCCGTCGGGCTCGCTGCCGGTGATCGCGATGATCTGCGGGATCATCGGCCTGCCGCCGCAGGGCATCGGCATCATCCTTGGCGTCAATACGTTCCTCGACATGTGCCGCACCTCGCTCAACGTGACCGGCGACCTTGCGACCGCGGTCGTGGTCTCGCATCGCAGCGGCGAGGCGGAACTGCCGGAGAACCTGCCGCAGTCGGGTGGCATGGGCCACTGAGCCCGCACCCGGCCAGCGGCCGGGCAGGGGAGGGCGCGGGATGGGACAATAGACGGCTCCCGCCCGCCGCCTCCCCGAGTCCATGACCACGCCGACCCGTCGCGATCTCGCCAACGCCATCCGCATCCTCGCCATGGACGCCGTCCAGGCGGCCAACTCGGGCCACCCGGGCATGCCCATGGGCATGGCGGACATCGCGGAAGTGCTCTGGAACGACTACCTGAGCCATAACCCGGCGAATCCGGGCTGGTTCAACCGCGACCGCTTCATCCTGTCGAACGGCCACGGCTCGATGCTGCAGTACGCGCTGCTGCACCTCGCGGGCTACGACCTCTCGATCGACGACCTGCGCAACTTCCGCCAGCTCGAGTCGAAGACGCCGGGCCATCCCGAGAACTTCATGACGCCGGGCGTCGAGACCACGACCGGTCCGCTCGGCCAGGGCTTCGCCAACGCCGTCGGCCTGGCGCTCGCCGAGAAGCTGCTCGCGCAGCGCTTCAACCGCGACGGGCATTCGATCGTCGACCACCGCACCTGGGTCTTCATGGGCGATGGCTGCCTGATGGAAGGCATCTCGCACGAGGCCGCGTCGCTGGCGGGCACCTGGGGCCTCGGCAAGCTCGTCGCGTTCTGGGACGACAACAAGATCTCGATCGACGGCAATACCGACGGCTGGTTCACCGACGATACCCCGGGGCGCTTCGAGGCCTACGGCTGGAACGTGGTGCGCGGCGTCGACGGTCATGACGGCGAATCGATCAAGGCTGCGGTCGAGCGGGCGATCGCGTCCTGCGACAAGCCGACGCTCATCTGCTGCCGCACCACCATCGGCTTCGGTTCCCCGGCGAAGGCCGGCAAGGAATCGAGCCACGGCGCGCCGCTCGGCAAGGACGAAATCGTCGCCACGCGCGCCGCGCTGGGCTGGACCGGCGGCGACTTCGAAATCCCGCAGCCGATCGCGAGCGCCTGGCGCGCGACCGACCGCGGCGCCGCGCGCGAGGCGCAGTGGCAGCAGGCGTTCGACGCCTACGCCGCCGCGTTCCCGCAGGAGGCCGCCGAGCTCTCGCGGCGCATCCGCGCCGAGCTGCCCGAGAACTTCGTGCGCGACGCCGATGCCTACATCGCGAAGCTGCAGGCCGAAGGCCCGGTGGTCGCCTCGCGCAAGGCCTCGCAGATGGCGATCGAGGCGTTCGCGCCGCTGCTGCCGGAGCTCGTCGGCGGCTCCGCCGACCTTGCGCATTCCAACCTGACCCTGTGGAAGGGTTCGAAGTCGGTCGCCACCGACGACCCCAACGCCAACTACATCTACTTCGGCGTGCGCGAGTTCGCGATGAGCGCGATCTGCAACGGGCTGGAGCTGCACAGCGGCTTCATTCCGTACGACGCCACGTTCCTCGTCTTCAGCGACTACGCGCGCAACGCCGTGCGCATGAGCGCGCTGATGGGCGCGCACGTCATCCACGTCTACACGCACGACTCGATCGGTCTCGGCGAGGACGGGCCGACGCACCAGCCGATCGAGCACCTCGCCTCGCTGCGCTACATCCCGCACAACGACGTCTGGCGCCCGTGCGATGCAGTCGAATCGGCGGTCGCGTGGAAGCATGCGATCGTGCGTAACGACGGGCCGAGCTGCCTCGTCTTCTCGCGCCAGAACCTGCCGCACCAGCCGCGCAGCGCGCAGCAGGTCGCGGATATCGAGCGCGGTGGTTACGTGCTGAAGGATTCGGTCGGCGCCCCGCAGCTGATCCTCATCGCGACAGGTTCGGAAGTCGGCCTCGCCACGCAGGCCGCCGAGCAGCTCGGCGACGGCGTGCGCGTCGTCTCCATGCCGTGCCCGGAACTGTTCGACCGCCAGTCCGACGAGTACCGCGAGTCGGTGCTGCCGCGCGCGGTGCGCCGTCGCGTGGCGATCGAGGCGGCGACGGCCGACTACTGGTTCAAGTACGTCGGCCTCGACGGCGCGATCGTCGGCATGCACGGCTTCGGCGCGAGCGCGCCCGCCGAGAAGCTCTTCCCGCACTTCGGCTTCACGGTCGAGCGCGTGGTGCAGCTGGCCCGTTCGTTGGCTTGATCACGACGCTTGGCGAAGTGACGACGGCGCCTCCGGGCGCCGTCTTCGCATCCACGCTCAGTCGGTGGCGATGCGGTCGAGCAGGTGCGAGGCGGGCGTCGAGCGACCGATGTGATAGCCCTGCGCCCGGTCGCAGCCGAGCGCTCGGAGCACTTCGAGAGTCTCCGCGTCCTCGACGCCCTCGGCAACGACCTGCAGGTCGAGCTGGTGGCCGAGGTCGATGATCGCGCGCACCACGCGCGACGAGCGGATGTCCTGCCGCATGTCGCTCACGAAGCTGCGGTCGATCTTGAGTTCGGTCGCCGGCAGTTGCTTGAGGTAGGCCAGCGACGAATAGCCCGCGCCGAAGTCGTCGATCGCGACGCCGAGGCCCGCCTCGCGCAGGACGTGCAGCATCGCGATGCTGGTGAGCGGGTCTTCCATCAGCGCGCTCTCGGTGACCTCGAGCGTCACCGCGTCGGCCGGCATGTCCCAGACCGCCAGTGCGCCGGTGATCTGCTCGACGAGGTCGCGCTGCCCGAAGACGCGCGGCGAGATGTTCACCGAGAAGCGAAGGCGGCCGTCGCGCGCACGGATGCCGGCGGCATGCCGGAACGTGGTGTTGAGGCTCCAGCGCGTCAGCTCGGCGATCAGGCCGGTGTCCTCGGCGAGCCGGATGAAGACGTCCGGGCGGATCGCGCCGTTGCTGCCGTCGTTCCAGCGCGCCAGCGACTCGTAGCCGCAGACCGCATTGCGACGCAGGTCGAGGATCGGCTCGAAGTGCGCTTCGAGACGGTTCGCGCGCAGCGCATCGTGCAGCGACTCGTACGGCACCATGGCGCGCTCGGTGCCGGGGATGTAGAGCGCGCATCGCTCGGTCATGCGCTTGGCGTCGCGGAGCGCGATCTCGGCCCGGCGCAGCAGGACCGTCGGATCGCGGCCGTGGTCGGGCGACACGCTGATGCCGACCGCGACCGGCGTCTGCACCGCATGGCGGTCGAACAGCAGGGGCTCCTCGAAGGCGCGCACCACGCGCGTGCCGGCCAGCATGGCGTGCCCGGCATTGAGCAGGCCGGGGAGCATCGCGATGAACTCGTTTTCGGAGACCTGGACCAGCTCGTCCTGCGGTCGCAACTGCGCGGCGATGCGCGCGAGTGCGGCGCGACCGACCGCGTCGCTCGCCTCGTAGCCGTGCAGCAGGCGGAATTCCTGCAGGCGCTGGATGCGGACCAGCATGATGCCGACGGGTGTGTCGGCGGAGGATTCGAGGACCGCTTCGAGGCGCGTGGCGAGCGCCGAACGGTTCAAAGGTAGAGCTCCGCGATGTCGATGCCGGCGTGCTTGTCGGGCAGCGGGCGCCGGATCTCGATGTCGTAGGAGGCTTCGAGGAGGTCGAGCGTGCGGAACGTCGGCAGCAGTTCGCCCTCGGGCGAGGTCAGCACCAGCACGCGCGGACGCAGCCGGCGCGCGGTGTTCTGCGCCATGATCGCGACCACCTCGCCGGTGTTGAGTTCGGCGAGCGACCCGGTGGGATAGACGCCGAGGCAGCTGATGAACTGCTCGATCAGCTCGGGGTAATACCGCGTGGTGCGCGACCGGTAGAGCTCCTGCAGCGCCACGTGGCGCGCCAGGCCCGGTGCATAGGGGCGGTCCGTCGTCATCGCGTCGAAGCTGTCGACGATCGCCGCGATGCGGACGTGGAAAGGAATCTGCACGCCGGCCTGCCGGACCGGATAGCCGCTGCCGTCCGCGCGCTCGTGGTGGCCGGCGACGATTTCCCGAGCCACCGGGCCGAAGCCGCCGTCGGCCAGCAGCTGCGTGCCCAGCTCCACGTGGCGACGGACGCGGGCCATCGACATCGGATCGAGCGGGCCCGGGTGCGACAGCAACGTGTCGGAGACCTGCGTCTTGCCGATGTCCATCAGCATCGCGCCGATGGTCAGCTCGCTGAGGAACGCCTCGGGCAATCCGAGATGGCGGCCGAACGCGGCGGCAAGAGCCGCGCAGTTGAGCGCGTGGGTGTAGGCATAGCCTTCGCGGCGCCGCAGTGCGTTCAGCCAGAACATCGCGTCCGCATTGCGAAGGACGCTGCCGATGATCGGCCGCGCCGCGGCGTGCGCGATCTCGGGCGTGACCGCATGCCCGCCCTGCGCCTGCTGGATCATGCCCGCGATCGTCGAGGCGGCGATTTCCAGTGCCTCGCGGGCGATCGGGATCTCGTGGTCGAAGTCGACCGTGTTCTCGTAGACGGTGCTGCCGATCCGCGTATCGGGGAGCACCGGGGCCTGCACCGCGACCGACGGCGCGTGGCCGCGATAGCCGCCGCGGCGGCTCAGTTCGACGTCGATCCACACCCGGCGACACGCGTTGCGCAGCGTCTCGATCTGGGAGAGCTCGCGCACGTAGAAGCCCTGGAGGGGAAACGGCGTGTCCGTCCACGGCCGATCCAGCCGGCAGACGAACATGCCCAGCCTCACCTGGTCGGCTTCGATCTCGCGTTCTTCAAGTTGCATGTGCGCTGGCGACGCTCCCCCGGCTCCGCCGTCCCGGCAAGAGTAAACCCAGCCGGGCCCCGCGCAACCGTTCGCTTCGGTCGGACTCGGTCAGTGGGCGAAGGCGGCGTTGAGGACACCGGCCAGGTGGGTGCCCGCGCGCCGCAGCTGCTCGTCGACCAATGGGGTCCAGGCGGCGTAGTAGGCCTCGTCGACCGTGGTCGACGGCGGGTACAGCCCGGGGCGCATGGAGATCCGGCAGGACGCGGACGCCCAGTCGCCGGCGGGCGGGGGCAGGGCCGGGGCGGCGACGTCCACCGCGAGCGGGCGGGCGCGGATGCGTGCGAGCAGGCCGGCCTCGTCGAGCCCCGCGTGCTGCAGGATGCCGCTGTCCCAGAGGGAATGGAGGTTGCTGCCCTTCTCGCCGCTCGGGGCGGGGATTCGCAGCTGGACGACGTTGCCGCCCTTGTCCTCGCGATTGTTCACATGCAGCGGCTGGTGCGCGTCGCCGATGAAATGGACGACGAACTTCAGCGCCATCCGGCGGGCGTCGACGGGCTGGTGGCGGTCGGCGAGGATCGCGGCCTGCGCCGCGATCGCACCGACGACGCAGTTGCCGTCCGGGCAGTCCGCTTCGGGTGCGTAATCGCAGGAAGCGGAATGCACGCCGACGTAGTGCCAGGGCGCGCTCTTCTTGCCGAGGACGGGATCGTTCGCGCGGACCTCGTCGGCCCAGGCGGCCACGCCGGCGAGGGTCGGGTCCTTTTCGCCCTCCAGCAGGGTCGCGACGCCGCGGCGCGCCGCGGGGGTCAGCTCGTCCTGCGCGAGGTCGGCGACGAGGCGATGGCCGAGCGCGCCCCAGGCGAAGGCCGGGGGCGCGAGGCAGAACAGAATCAGGGAGGCGAGAAGTCGACGTGTCATCGCGTCATGGTACGCGAGGCCCCGTCGACGATTCCGTGACTCAGAACGTGCGGACGTAGGCGACGCCGTAAGCGAGCGGGTCGATGTGCGCCTTGCCCATGTCGGCGCCGTTGACCTTCACCGTGCTGTCGATGTCCATCCACCGAGCGTCCACGCGCAGCGCATCGCGCGCGCCGAGCTTGACGTCCACGCCGGCATGCAGGGCCACGCCCCACGAGTCGCCCAGCGACAACTTGGCGCCGGCGAGCGCGCCGGTGGTGTCCTCGCCGAAGAACGTCGTGTAGTTCAGGCCGACGCCGACCAGCGGGGCGACCTTGCCCCCGTTGTTGAAGTGGTACTGCAGGGAGAACGTCGGCGGCAGGTGCTTGGTGCGGCCGACGCGGCCGACGCCCTTGACGTCGATGTCGTGCTCGAACGGCCAGGCGGCCAGCACTTCGATGCCGAGGCCGTCGCGGACGAAGTATTCGCCGGTGATGGTCGGGCGGACGCTCGAGCCGATGTCGAGCGGGAGGGTGCCGCCGGCGAGCGCGCCGTTGTCGGACTTCGGGTTCACCTGGTGCACGCCCACGCCGAGGGTCCAGTCGCCCCTGGACTGGGCGAAGGCGGGCGCGGCGGCGACGGCGAGTGCGAGGGCGAGGAGGGTACGACCGGTGGACAGGTTCATGGCGATGGCCTTGGTGGACTGGCGCCCATGTTCCGCAGTCGTTCAAGCGGCCGTTTGATCATTCTCAAAGCACGTCGCGCGCCGGCGTGGCAGGCCCGCGCTGGTAGAATTCGCGCCGATCCCGGCCCGGTCCGGACCCTTTTCCGCAGGAGCTCCCCATGACGATCAAGGTAGGCATCAACGGCTTCGGCCGCATCGGCCGCAACGTGCTGCGCTCGGCCGTGCAGAACTTCGGCGACGACATCCGGATCGTCGCGATCAACGACCTGCTCGAGCCCGACTACCTTGCCTACATGCTGCGCTACGACTCCGTGCATGGCCGTTTCGACGCGGACGTCTCGATCGAGAACGGCCAGCTCGTGGTCAACGGCCAGACGATCCGCCTGACGCAGGAGCGCGACCCCGCGAACCTGAAGTGGGACGAGGTCGGCGCCGACGTCGTCATCGAATCCACCGGCCTGTTCCTGGACAAGGCCACCGCGTCCAAGCACCTGCAGGCCGGCGCGAAGAAGGTGATCCTGTCGGCGCCGTCGAAGGACGACACGCCGATGTTCGTCTACGGCGTGAACCACGCGACGTACAAGGGCGAGGAGATCATCTCGAACGCCTCGTGCACCACCAACTGCCTCGCGCCGCTCGCGAAGGTCCTCAACGACAAGTGGGGCATCAAGCGCGGCCTGATGACCACGGTGCACGCCGCCACGGCGACGCAGAAGACCGTCGACGGCCCGTCGAACAAGGACTGGCGCGGCGGCCGCGGCATCCTCGAGAACATCATCCCGTCGAGCACCGGCGCGGCGAAGGCCGTCGGCGTGGTGATCCCCGAGCTCAACAAGAAGCTGACCGGCATGAGCTTCCGCGTGCCGACGTCGGACGTCTCGGTGGTCGACCTCACCGTCGAGCTGAACAGCCCGGCGACGTACGAGGAGATCTGCGCGGAGATGAAGGCGCAGTCGGAAGGCGCGCTCAAGGGCGTGCTGGGCTACACGACGGACAAGGTCGTGGCCACCGATTTCCGCGGCGACGCGCGGACGTCGATCTTCGACGCCGAGGCCGGCATCGCGCTCGATCCGACCTTCGTCAAGCTCGTCTCGTGGTACGACAACGAGTGGGGCTATTCCAACAAGTGCCTCGAGATGGCGCGCGTGGTCGCCCGCGGCTGAGCGATCCGTCCCTGTGCGTGCAACGGGCCCCGCGAAAGCGGGGCTCGTCGTTTGCGGCGCCGACGGTGCGGCGTGGGGCGGCCCGCACGCGGCGGCCGGGGGCGCGTGCTAGCGTGGCGGCGCCGCGTTTCGCGCGGTTGGGGAATGGGGAAGGGCGATGGAAGGATTGATCGCGATCGTGGCACTGGCGGTGTTCGCCGTGCCGGTTCTACTCGTGGTGCTGATCGTCGCGGTGTTGCGCCTGCGCACGCGTGTCGATGCCGTGGAGCGCGAGCTGTTCGAATTGCGCCAGGCGCCGGCGAGCACGCCGCAGCGCGACGAGCCCACGTTGGCGGACCTGGTGCGTACGCCGCCCGTCGCGCCTGCGCGGCCGGTCGAGCCGACGGTGATGCCGCCACCGCCGATACGTGCGGCCGCACCCCCCGTCTCCGGTCCGCCGCCGCTGCCGCCCGAGGCGCCGCGTGTGCCGCCGCGTCGCGAGCCGCCCCGGCCGTACGTACCGGCGCCGCCCCGCTTCGCGGAGCGCGCGACCGACGCCGTGCGCCGCTGGTTCACCGAAGGCAACCTGCCGGCCAAGGTGGGCATGCTCGTGCTGTTCGCCGGCGTGGCCGCGCTTCTCAAGTACGCGGCCGACGAAGGCCTGTTGCGGCTGCCGATCGAACTGCGGCTCGCGGGCATCGCACTCGCGGCGATCGCGGCGCTCGGCTTCGGCTGGTGCCAGCGGATCGAGCGCCGCATGTTCGGCCTGGTGCTGCAGGGCGGCGCCGTGGGCGTGCTGCTGCTCGTGCTGTTCGCCGCGGCGAAGCTCTACGCACTGGTGAGCGTCGGTGCGGCGTTCGGGCTCAGTGTCGCGCTGGTCGCCGGGCTCGGCGTCCTCGCGGTGCGTCAGGAATCGCTCGCGCTCGCGGTGCTCGGCGTGCTGGCGGGCTTCCTCGCGCCGATCTGGCTGTCGACGGGCGAGGGCAACCACGTCGCCTTGTTCGGCTACTACGCGGTGCTGAACGGCGGCATCGTCGCCATCGCCTGGCGTCGCCCGTGGCGGCTGCTCAACCTGATGGGCTTCGCTTTCACGTTCGGCATCGGCAGCCTCTGGGGCGCGCTGCGCTACCGGCCCGAGGACTTCGCGACGACCGAGCCGTTCCTCGTGCTGTTCTTCGCGATGTACCTCGCGATCCCGATCCTCTACTCCGCGGCGAAGGGCCCCGTGCAGCGTCGGATCCTCGACGGCAGCCTCGTCTTCGGCACGCCGCTCGTCGCCTTCGCGCTGCAGGCGGGACTGCTGCGCGGCGAGCCGATGCAACTCGCGTTCTGCGCGCTGGGCGTCGCCGCGGTCTACGCGCTGCTCGCCGCCGTGCTGCGCGGGCGCGCGACCTTCGCGGCCCTCGTGGCGCCGTACGCGGTGCTCGCGATCGGCTTCGCGACGCTGGCCGTGCCGCTGGCCCTGTCGGCGCGCGCGACGGCCGCGGTGTTCGCCCTGGAAGGCGCGGGACTGGTCTGGCTGGGACTTCGACAGTCGCGCTCGCTGCCGCAGCTCGCAGGCTTGGCGCTGCAACTCGTCGGCGCCGCCGCGTTCGCAGTCGCGCCGGATGCGCCCGCGAGCATGCCGGCCGTCTTGAACTCGACGGTCATGACCGCACTGCTCATCGCCGTCGCGGGCTTCGCCACCGCCCTGGCCGCGCGCCGGCACGAGGCGCAGGGCGGCGCAGCGGCTGCCTACGTCTGGGCGCTGGCCTGGTGGCTCGGCGCGGCCCTGTTCGAGATCGACCGCAGCGTGCCGTCGCGGCTGCAGCCCGATGCCGTGCTCGGGCTTGCCCTGCTGACCGGGCTCGTCGCGTCCGAGGTCGCGCGACGGCTGCCCGCGCGTGCCTTGTCGCTCACAGGGGCGATGGCGCTCGTCGCCCCGCTCGCGCTCGTGTGGTGGCAGGCCGATGCGCACCACCAGCCGCTCGCCGGCCTCGGCGGCCTGGCGTGGCTCGCGTTCGGCGTGGTCGCGTGGCGCGTGTCGGCGCAGTTGCGCGACGAGGCTTCGTCGTCGCGCGGCTGGGCGCACGTGGCCGCGTGGGCGTCAGCGGCGCTGCTGGCGTCGATCTCGCTGTTCGTCGCCGCGGACGATGCGCGCCTCGGCGATGCCTGGCGCTATGCCGGCGCGGTGCTGCCCTGGCTCGCGCTCGGGGCGACGCTGGCGTTCCGCCCGCAGCGGCTCGCGTTGCCGTTCGATGCGGACGATTTCGCGCACTGGCAGGACGGCTTCGCGCGCCTCGTCGGCGCCCTGCTCGGCGCATCGTTCGTCGTGGGACTGTTCCTCGAAGCCGGCAGCGCGCCGCTGCCGCACGTGCCGCTCGTGAATCCGCTGGAGCTCGCGCAGCTCGGCATGCTGGTGCTCGCGTGGCGCCTTGCAGCGCACGAGCGCGGCCTGCGCCCGCTCGTGGCCGGTGCGGTGTTCGCGTTCGCGACGTCGATCGTCCTGCGTGCGGTGCACCACTGGGGCGGCGTCGCCTGGGACGCGTCGATGTTCTCGACCGGCCTGGTGCAGACGTCGCTCACCGTGCTGTGGAGCCTGATGGGCATGCTCGCCTGGGTCTCGGGTTCGCGTCGCCAGCGGCGCGAACTGTGGCAGGCCGGCGCGGTGCTGCTCGCCGTCGTGCTCGGCAAGCTGGTGCTGGTCGACCGCCAGTACCTCGGCGACCTGCTCGGCATCGGCTCGTTCATCGCCTTCGGCCTGCTGTGCACCGCCGTCGGCTACCTCGCGCCCGTGCCGCCGCGCGAGACGGAGGCCGTCGCATGAAGCTGCTGGCCGTCCTGTTCCTCGCCGCGATGCCGCTCGCGACCGCGTCGTCCGCCGACTATGCGACGCAATGGCCGATCGAGGCTCCCGATGCCGCGGCCGGCGCGTACGCGCTCGACCTCACGCCCGAGGTCTACCGTGCGATCCAGCGCGCCGACCTCCGCGACCTCGACGTGCTCGACGCGAAGGGCCGGCCGGTGCCCGCCGACGTGCTGCCACCGGCGGGCGCGCGGTCGACGCAGCGCCGCGCCGCGGCCTGGTACGCGATGCCCTCGCCGGGCGACGGCGCGTCGCGCGACTGGCAGGTGATCGCCGACATCGACGCCGAAGGCCGCCTGCGCGGACTGCGTTCCGGCGCGACTTCCACGCAGGCCGCGGCCCGTGCGCTGCTCGTCGACGCCTCGGGTCTCGTGCCCGTGCGCGGTGCACGCCCGACGCTCGTCGCGCTCGACCTGCACTGGCGCGACGGTGCCGCGATCGACGGCGCCTACCGCATCGAAGGCAGCGAGGACTTCGACGCCTGGACCTCGCTCGGGCGCGGACGGCTCGTGGACATCCGGCAGGGCGGGCGTCGCCTTGTGCTCGATCGGCTCGCGCTCGACGTCGCGACCGCGCTGCCGCGTTACCTGCGCCTCGTGCCGGAGTCCGTCGACGCGCCGCTGCCTGCCATCGATCGCGTCGATGTCGAGATCGCCGCGGACGTCGCACCGGCGCCCACGTGGCTGCGCCTCGCGCCGCGCGGCGAGGGTCGCAGTTTCGACTTCGACCTGCCCGCCCGCGTGCCGGTGGGCTGGGTCGACGTCGACGTCCCCGACAACGACGCGCGCCGCTGGCGCCTGCAGAGCCGCGACGGCGAGGGGCACTGGATCGACCGCGCGAACGGCTGGGTGGCCTACCGCGTCGGCACGCGCCGCTCGCCGCCACGCGTCTTCGACCGCTCGCTCCGCGACCGGCACTGGCGGCTCACCGCCGAGACCGACGGCACGCCACCGCATCTCGAGCTCGGCTACGTGCCCGAGCGCCTCGTCTTCCTTGCGGGGGGCACGCGGCCGTACACCCTCGTCGCGGGCAGCGCGACCGCGCACCGCGAACGCCGGCCGGTCGCGGCGGCGCTCGATGCGCGCACGCGGCCGGGCGAGGCCCATCTCGGCCCGGCGCGCGAGCGGGGCGGCGATGCCGCGCTGCGGCGCCCGGTGGACTGGAAGACGTGGAGCCTCTGGGGCGTGCTGGCGTTGGGCGTGCTGCTGGTCGGCGCCTTCGCCCTGCGCCTGCTGCGCGAGCCGGCCTCGCCCGTCGACTGACGCGACACGCCGGTCGCGGCGACAATAGGCGGCTTCCGCCGGCCCGGCCGCGACCCGTCGCGGGTGCCGGCGGCTTTCCTTCCCGACCAGAGACCGCCATGGCCCTCCTCCGCATGTCCGACCTCGACCTCGCCGGCAAGCGCGTGCTGATCCGCGAGGATCTCAACGTGCCGATCAGCGACGGCCGCATTACCTCCGAGCAGCGCATCCAGGCCGCGCTGCCCACGCTGCGCATGGCGCTGGAGAAGGGCGCCGCGGTGATGGTGATGTCGCACCTCGGGCGGCCGAAGGAAGGCGTCTTCAGCGAAGCCGACTCGCTGGCGCCCGTGGCCGCGCGCCTGTCCGGACTGCTCGGCGTCGACGTGCCCGTCGTCCGCGACTGGACCCGCGGCGTCGACGTGCAGCCCGGCCGCATCGTCATGCTCGAGAACTGCCGCATGAACGTCGGCGAAGGCCAGGACGACGAGGCGCTGTCGAAGGCCTATGCCGATCTCTGCGACGTCTTCGTCATGGACGCCTTCGGCACCGCCCACCGCGCGCAGGCCTCCACGCATGGCGTGATCCGCCAGGCGAAGGTCGCCTGCGGCGGCCCGCTGCTGATGGCCGAGCTCGATGCACTGGCCAAGGCGCTCGAGCACCCGGCGCGCCCGCTGCTCGCGATCGTCGCGGGCTCCAAGGTGTCGACCAAGCTCGAGCTGCTCGGCAACCTCGTGCCGCGCGTCGACCAGCTGATCGTCGGCGGCGGCATCGCGAACACCTTCATCGCGGCGATGGGACACGGCGTCGGCAAGTCGCTGGTCGAACGCGACCTCGTCGATACCGCGAAGCAGATCATCGAGCAGGCCAAGGCGCGCGGCGCGGAGATCCCGCTGCCGGTCGACGTCGTCGTGGCGCCGGAGTTCAAGGCCGATGCGCCGGCGACGGTGAAGGCAGTGGACGCCGTCGGCGAGGACGACATGATCCTCGACATCGGTCCGGCCACGGCGGCGCAGTACGCGGCGATCATCGCGAAGGCCGGCACCGTGGTGTGGAACGGCCCCGTCGGCGTCTTCGAATTCGATGCGTTCGGCAAGGGCACCGAGGCGCTCGCGCGTGCGATCGCCGACGGCGCCGCGTTCTCGATCGCGGGCGGCGGCGATACGCTCGCGGCCGTCGACAAGTACGGCATCGCCGATCGCGTGAGCTACATCTCCACGGGCGGCGGCGCGTTCCTCGAGTTCCTGGAAGGCAAGGAACTGCCGGCGGTCGCCGCGCTGGCGGCGCGCGCGGGCTGATGGCGACGCTGCTCTTCGACCTCGACGGCACGCTGATCGACTCGGCCGTCGGCATCACCCGCTGCGCGGCGTACGCATTCGAACAGCTCGGCGAGGCCGTGCCGGACGACGCGACACTGCGCAGCTGGATCGGACCTCCGCTGCGCGTGAGCTTCGCGCCGCTGCTCGGGGACGAGGCGCGTGTCGAAGCGGCAGTGCTGCACTATCGCGACCGCTACGAGACGCACGGCTGGGCCGAGCACGACGTCTATCCGGACATCCCGGAGACGATCGAGGCACTGCATGCGGCGGGGCATCGCCTCGCCGTCGTCACCGCCAAGAACGAACCGCATGCGCGCAAGATCCTGGCGAGCCTGCCGTTCGGGCACCGCTTCGTGGAGATCGTCGGCGCCACGCTCGACGGCCGCCTGAGCCACAAGCCCGAGCTCATCGCCGAAGCGCTCGACCGGTTGGGCGCGTCGGCCGCCGAGTGCACCATGATCGGCGACCGCCGCATGGACATGGAGGGCGCGGTGCACCACGGCATGCGCGGCATCGGCGTGCTGTGGGGGTTCGGCGATGCGGACGAGCTGCAGGCGGCCGGCGCGACGCGACTGGCGGCCGCACCGGGCGAACTGCCGCTGCTCGCGGGCTGAAATCGAATACGACGCGCGTGCCGCGGCACCCGTGCTAGGTTCCCGGTCTGAACAGGGAGCTGCCGCTGCATGAGTCACACGACGCGTCGTACCAAGATCCTCGCCACGCTGGGCCCGGCCACCGATCCGCCGGGTGTGCTCGATGCGCTGCTGCGCGCCGGTGTCGACTGCGTGCGCCTGAACTTCTCCCATGGCGATCCCTCCGCACAGGTGGCGCGTGCCGAAGCCGTGCGCGAGGCCGCGCATCGGGTCGGTCGCGAGGTCGGCATCCTCGCCGACCTGCCGGGCCCGAAGATCCGCATCGAGAAGTTCGAGAACGATCGCGTCGAGCTGAAGGCCGGCGACCGTTTCGACCTCGTCGCCCGCGAGGACGCGCCGCTCGGCACCACGCGCGAGGTCGGCGTGAGCTACCTCGGCCTTCCGGGCGACGTCGTGCCGGGCGACACGCTTCTGCTCGACGACGGCATGCTGCAACTGCAGGTCGACCGCGTAGAAGGCGAGCGCATCATCTCGACGGTGCTCAACGATGGCGCGCTGTCGAACCGCAAGGGCCTCAACAAGCAGGGTGGTGGCCTGTCGCTCGGCGCACTCACGCCGAACGACGAGGAACTCATCAAGGTCGCCGCGCAGATCGGCGTCGACTTCATCGCCGTCTCGTTCTGCCGCAATGCGCAGGACATGCACGACGCGCGCCGCATCGCCCAGGAAGCGGGCAGCAACGCGGCGCTGGTCTCGAAGATCGAGCGCGCCGAGGCGATCGAGAACCTGCACGAGATCGTCGAGGCATCCGACGTGGTGATGGTGGCGCGCGGCGACCTCGGCGTCGAGATCGGCGACGCGGAATTGCCCGGCCTGCAGAAGAAGATCATCCGCGAGGCGCTGCTCTGCAACCGCGTGGTGATCACCGCGACGCAGATGCTGCAGTCGATGGTCGACAGCCCCATCCCCACGCGCGCCGAGGTGCTCGACGTCGCGAACTCGGTGATCGACGGCACCGACGCGGTGATGCTGTCGCAGGAGACGGCCGCGGGTAAGTACCCGTTGAAGGCGGTGGAGGCGATGGCCCGCGTCTGCCTCGGCGCGGAGCGCCAGTTCTCGCACGACACCGACTTCGAGAAGGCGCCGCGGGGCCTGGACCGCGCCGACCAGGCGATCGCGATGGCCGCGATGTTCCTGTCCGAGCACATCGGCGTGCGCGCGATCGTCGCCATCACCGAATCGGGCGGCACGCCGCGCTTCCTGTCGCGCTTCCGCTCGCCGGCGCAGATCATCGCGCTGTCGGGCGACGACGCCGCGCGTCGCCGCATGGCGCTGATGCGCGACGTCACCGCGCTGCCGTTCGAGAGCGCCGGCATGACGGCCGGCATCGCCGCGCGCGCGTCGGCCAAGTCGCTGTTCGAGATGGGCCTGCTGCAGGAAGACGACCGCATCATCTTCACCAGCGGCGAGATCATGCAGCAGCACGGCGCCACCAATACGCTGCGGCTGCTGCAGATCGGCCCGGGCGGCAAGGCCGAGGGGCTCGGCGAGCTGTAGTTGGCGCCGGACTGCGGCGCGCGTAGATTCGCCGGAGTCGTTCATCGCCAGGGAGCGGGTCATGCGTCGTCTGCTGCTGTGCTGCGGGTTCCTCGTCGCCACCCAGGCCGTCGCGGGCGAGCCCGCCACGGATGCCCCGCGCGTCGCCGCGCCGGCCGAACTCGCGTCGTACTGGACGCCCGTGTCGGTCCCGACACCCGTGCCGTATCCCGCCGATCTCGCCGCGCGCGGCGTCACCGGCTGCGTGACGCTCGCCTACGTGATCGAGCCGGACGGTTCGACGTCGGGATTCCGCACGCTCGATGCCGCGGCGAGCAGCCGATCGCCGCTCGCGAAGCGCCAGGCCATCGAGGCTTTCGCGCAGGCCTCGGCCGCGGCGGTGTCGACGTGGCGCTTCACGCCCGTCGCCGATGCGGCGCGCACGCTGACCGCGACCACCGTCGAGTTCGACGGCAAGGGCTCCGCGGCGGGGCGGCAGTGCCAGGCGGGCGACGTGGCCCGCGCGCTGGGGAAGGGCAAGCAGTGGAGCAGCATCCTGCGCGACCTCTACGAGACGCGCTGGCGGCTCAACACGGGGCAGAACGAGCGCCCGCTGCCGCAGCCCGCGGACCGCTACACGCGCTGACCGGATGCGGGCGCCGGCACCATCCGACCCGTGAAGGCGGCGTAAGTGCCTGTTTCGAAACGGCACCTTGGCTGAACCGGCTATAATGGGCGTCTTTCCCAGCCGCTCCCAAGGACCCTCATGAGCATCGAACAGCTTGCCGAGACCGCCCAGGCGATGGTCGCCCCGGGCAAGGGCATCATCGCGATCGACGAGTCGACGAACACCATCGCCAAGCGTTTCGCCGGCGTCGGTATCGAGAACACCGAAGAGAACCGTCGGGCCTACCGCGAGCTGCTGCTCACGACGCCGAACCTGAGCCAGTACATCTCGGGCGCGATCCTGTACGACGAGACGCTGCGCCAGTCGACGAAGGACGGCACGCGTTTCGCCGACCTGATGACGGCGAACGGAATGATCCCGGGCATCAAGGTCGACAAGGGCCCGCAGCCGCTCGCCGGATTCCCGGGCGAGGTGGTGACCGAAGGCCTCGACGGCCTGCGCGCGCGCCTCGAGGAGTACTACCGCCTCGGCGCCCGCTTCGCGAAGTGGCGCGCGGTGATCAACATCGGCGACGACATCCCGACCGGCACGGCCATCGAGGCGAACAGCCACGCGCTCGCCCGCTATGCCGCGCTCTGCCAGGAGCAGGGCCTGGTGCCGATGGTGGAGCCGGAGGTGATCATGGACGGCAGCCACGACATCGACATGTGCTACGAGGTGACGGAAGTCGTCCTGCGCTCGCTGTTCGGCTCGCTGTACGAGCAGAACGTGATGCTCGACGGCACGATCCTGAAGGCCTCGATGGTCATCCACGGCACCGATTCGGCGGAGAAGGCGTCGGCGGAGGAAGTCGCGGCGGCCACGCTGCGCTGCCTGAAGTCGACCGTGCCGGCGACGCTGCCGGGCATCGTCTTCCTGTCGGGCGGCCAGTCCGACCACGACGCGACCGCGCACCTCGATGCGATGAACCGCGTCGGCAACCTGCCGTGGCCGCTGTCGTTCTCGTACGGTCGCGCCATGCAGCAGGCGGCGCTCAAGCTGTGGGCGCAGGACATGCAGGGCAACTACGCCGCCGCGCAGCAGACGGTGTTCGCGCGGGCCCGCGACAACGGCCTCGCCGCACTGGGGCAGTGGCAGCCGGCCTGATCGGCCCGCCTGCACGATCCACGGACGCCGGCCTTCGGGCCGGCGTCGTCGTTTCAAGGCGTGTTGACCCCATCGCTGCAACGCAGCGATGCGATACCGGCCCCGCGCGGCAGGACCGATGACACGGGTCGTTCCCGGGTCGGTGGGCATAATCGAGGGTCCCCCGCAGACCCCCTCCGCATGCGACCGATTCCCGCGTTCGCGCTCCTCGTCGTCCTTGCAGTCGCCGGCTGCGGCAAGTCGCCGCAAGCGGCCGGTCCCGGTTCCGGCGGCGGGCCGGGCGGACCGGGTGGGGGCGACCGGCCGGTCACCGTCACCACCGGCATTGTGCGCAGCGAGCCGTTCGCGGACACGCTGCAGGCACTCGGCACCGTGCGCGCGCGCGAGTCGGTGTCCATCACCGCGAGCGTCTCCGAGAAGGTGCAGGCGGTGCATTTCGACAGCGGCGACGTGGTGCGCACCGGCGCGCCACTCGTGACGCTCAGCGGGCAGGCCGAGTCGGCGCAGCTGCGCGAGGCGGAGGCGTCGGCCAGCGAGGCGGACAAGCTCTACCGCCGGCAGTCCGAACTCGCCGCGCAGCAACTTATCGCGCGGTCCCAGCTCGACACCCAGCGCGCCACCCGCGACGCCGCGAACGCCCGCGTCGCGCAGGTGCGTGCGCAACTTGCCGATCGCGTGATCCGCGCGCCGTTCGGCGGCGTTCTCGGCCTGCGCCAGGTGAGCCCCGGCTCGCTGGTGACGCCAGGAACCGTGATCACCACGCTCGACGACCTCTCCACGGTGTTCGTCGACTTCCCGGTGCCGGAGACGCAGCTGGCGCAGGTCGCGCCCGGCCAGGGGCTCGGCGGCATCGCCGCAGCGTATCCGGACCGCCGCTTCGACGGCACGGTCGACACGCTCGACGCGCGCGTGGATCCCGCGAGCCGTGCGGTCACCGTGCGCGGCCGCTTCGCCAATCCCGACCGCGTGCTGCGCCCCGGAATGCTGCTGCGGGTCGAGGTGGCGCGCGCGCCGCGCCCGGCGATGCTGGTGCCGGAGATCGCGATCGTGCAGGTCGGCAGCGAGTCGTACGTCTTCCGCGTGCGCGACGGCCGCGCGGAGCGTGCGGATGTCGAGCTGGGCACGCGTGTCGGCGGTCGCGTCGAAGTGGTCTCCGGCCTCGCGCCGGGCGACCGCATCGTCGTCGACGGCACCGGCAAGCTGAAGCCCGGCGCCAAGATCGCCGAGCCGTCGGCCGCGCCGCGACGGCCGTCCGCCTGATGCCCGCGACCGGCCGCGCTTCGCTGGAAGCGGCGCGCCGGAACCGCTCCCGTCCGCGCCTTCGCGCGCCGCGCCGGAACCTTCCGCGATGAACCTGTCCGACCTCTCGATCCGCCGCCCCGTCTTCGCGACCGTGATGAGCCTGCTGCTCATCACCCTGGGCGTGATGGCCTTCGCGCGCCTCACGCTGCGCGAGCTGCCGGCGATCGACCCGCCGGTGGTGTCGGTCGACGTGGGCTATCCCGGCGCGTCCGCCGGTGTCGTCGAAACGCGCATCACGCAGGTGCTGGAGGACGCGTTGTCGGGCATCGAGGGCGTCGAGACGATCGAGTCGCGCAGCGTCAATGGCCGTTCCGCCATCTCGATCGAATTCACGCTCTCGCGCGACATGGAGGCCGCTGCGAACGACGTGCGCGACGCGGTGAGCCGCGTCGTCGATCGCCTGCCGGAGGAGGCCGACGCGCCGCAGATCGCGAAGGTGGAGAGCGACGCCGACCCGATCATCTGGCTCAACATGAGCTCCAAGAGCATGGACACGCTGCAGCTGTCGGACTACGCCGACCGCTATGTCGTGGACCGGCTCGCCTCGCTCGAGGGCGTGGCGCAGGTGCGCATCGGCGGCCAGCAGCGCTATGCGATGCGGGTCTGGCTCGACCGCGACGCGATGGCGGCGCGAGGCGTGACCGCCAACGACGTCGAGGCCGCGCTGCGCGCCGAGAACGTGGAACTGCCGGCCGGCCGCATCGAGTCCGCCACCCGCGACTTCACCCTGCGCGTGGCCCGCAACTACCAGAAGCCGCAGGACTTCTCGCAGATTCCGCTGAAGAAGGGTGCGGACGGCTACGTCGTGCGCCTCGGCGACGTGGCGCGCGTGGAGCTCACCACCGCCGAGCGGCGCGCCTACTACCGCAGCAACGGCGAGAACAACATCGGCCTGGGCATCATCAAGACGTCGACGGCGAACAGCCTGGACGTCGCACGCGCCGCGCGCGACGCCGTCGCGGAGATCCAGCCGACGCTGCCGACCGGCACCGACATCTTCGTCGCCTTCGACACCACGACGTTCATCGATGCGGCGGTCGAGCGCGTCTACCACACACTCGCCGAGGCGATCATCCTCGTTCTCGTGGTGATCTGGCTGTTCCTCGGCAGCTTCCGCGCCGCGCTCATCCCGGCGGTCACCGTGCCGGTCTGCCTGATCGCCGCGTTCATCCCGCTGTACGCATTCGGCTACTCGATCAACCTGCTGACGCTGCTCGCGCTGGTGCTGTGCATCGGCTTGGTGGTGGACGACGCGATCGTGGTACTCGAGAACATCCAGCGGCGCGCCGACCTCGGCGAGCCGCGACTCGTGGCGGCGGCACGCGGCACCAAGCAGGTCTCGTTCGCCGTGATCGCGACCACCGCGGTGCTGGTCTCGGTGTTCCTGCCGATCGGTTTCATGCAGGGCAATACCGGCCGGCTGTTCCGCGAGCTGTCGGTCGCGCTCGCCGGTGCGGTCGCGCTGTCGGCCTTCGTCGCGCTCACGCTCACGCCGATGATGTCCTCCAAGCTGGTGCGTCCGCACAGCGAGGAGAAGGCGAACCCGGTGACGCGTTGGGTGGGGGCGCGCCTGGACGCGACCAGCGCCCGCTACCGCCGGCTGCTGGATCGCACCGTCGAGCGGCCGTGGCTGTTCGGCGCGCTGATGGTCGCCGCGCTGGCCACGAGCTTCGTGCTGTTCAAGTTCGTGCCATCCGAGCTCGCGCCGGCGGAGGATCGCGGCTCGTTCCAGGTGTCCATCACCGGGCCGGAAGGCGCGGGCTTCGACTACACCGTCGGGCAGGTCAAGCAGGTCGAGCGCATCATCGCCGCGCGCACCGGCCCGGGGAAGGAGATCCAGCGCTACAACCCGCGCGTGCCCGGCGGCTTCGGCGCCAGCGAGGAGATGCACACCGGCCGCATCGCCGTGTTCCTGCAGGACTGGGACAAGCGCACGCGCAGCACCGCGGACATCGCCGACAGCCTGAAGAAGGACTTCGGCAAGCTGCCCGGCGTGCGCGTGGCGGCGCAGGTGAGCGGCGGCCTCGTGCGCTCGCGCGGGCAGCCGGTGAACATCGTGCTGGGCGGCCCGGACTACGGCGAGCTGGTGAAGTGGCGCGACGCGCTGCAGGCGCGCATGGAGCGCCATCCGGGCTTCTCCGGCGTCGACTCCGACTACAAGGAGACGCGGCCGCAGATGCACGTGCAGATCGACCGCGCGCGCGCCGCCGACCTCGGCGTCAGCGTGCAGGACATCGGCCATGCGCTGGAGACGATGATGGGCGGGCGTCGCGTCACCACGTTCGTCCGCAACGGCGAGGAATACGACGTGATGGTGCAGGGCGACCGGGCGGCGCGTGCCTCGCCGGCCGACCTGCAGGCGATCCAGGTGCGCGGTCGCGATGGCGCACTCGTGCCGCTGTCGAACCTCGTCACGCTCACCGAGATCGCCGAGCCCGGCAGCCTCAACCGCTTCAACCGGCTGCGCGCGATCACCCTCAGTGCCGGCCTGAGCCCGGGCTACCGGATGGGCGACGCGATCGGCTTCCTCGAGCAGTCGGTGCGCGAGACGCTGCCGCAGCAGGCGCAGATCGACTGGAAGGGCGAGTCGCGCGAGTACCGGCAGGCCGGCGGCGCGGTGGTGCTCACCTTCGCGCTCGCATTGCTGGTGGTGTTCCTGGTGCTCGCCGCGCAATTCGAGAGCTTCGTGCATCCGCTGGTGATCATGCTCACCGTGCCGCTGGGCGTGCTGGGCGCGCTCCTGGGGCTGTGGCTCACCGGCGGAACGCTCAACCTCTTCAGCCAGATCGGCATCGTGATGCTGGTGGGCCTCGCCGCGAAGAACGGCATCCTGATCGTCGAGTTCGCAAATCAGCTGCGCGACGAGGGCCGCACGATCCACGAGGCGATCGTCGAGAGTTCCTCGGTGCGCCTGCGCCCGATCCTGATGACCTCGATCGCGACCATCGTCGGCGCGGTGCCGCTGGTGCTCGCGGGCGGCCCCGGCTCGGCGAGCCGTGGCGCGATCGGCATCGTCGTGATCTTCGGCGTCGCCTTCTCCACGCTGCTGTCGCTGTTCGTCGTGCCCGCGTTCTACGTGCTGCTCGCGAAGTACACGCGATCGCCCGAGGCGGTCTCGCACGAGCTCGAGGCGCTGGAAGCGTCGACGCCGCAGGCCGGCGGGCACGCCTGAGTCGACGGCGCGGTGGCGAAGCCGCGGTGATGGACGACGACGCTGTGCGAATGGTCGGCGGCATCGCGGGCCTTGCCGGCCCGATGCGGCCGACCGGCGCCCGCCCTCGTAGCGCCGTTCCCGCACTCGGCGACACGCCGCGGGGGCGGAGGTCGACGACAATGGGTACCCCCAGCGAGGCCGCGCCATGAACCGACCGCCCAGCCCCTATGGCCGTCCGCCGCGTGCACCGCGGGAGGTCGCCGTGGACGAGACGCCCGAGGAGATGCGGCTCTACGGCGTCAATGCCGTGCGTGCGGTGTTCGCACGCCGGCCCGAGGCGATCCGCAAGGTCTATCTCGCCGAGTCGCGCATCCCGGCGCTGCAGCCGTTGCTCAAGTGGTGCGCGGCCCACCGCGTCGGCTATCGCGTGGTCGAGGCCACGGATCTGCAGAAGCTCGCCGCGAGCGCGCACCACGAGGGCGTGGTTGCCGACGTGCTGCGCGAGGCACCGATGCCGCTGTCGACCTGGCTGCGCGACCTGTCCGCGGGCCCGGCCTGCGCGCTGTGGCTGGACGGCGTTGGCAATCCGCACAATTTCGGCGCGATCCTGCGTTCAGCCGCGCACTTCGGCATCGCCGCGATCCTGCTGCCGAAGGAGGCGCCGCTCGCGCTGTCCGGCGCCGCGGCGCGCGTGGCCGAAGGCGGGGCGGAGGCGGTGCCGCTGGTGCGGCTGGGACGCGCCGACAATTCGATCGCGCAGCTGCGCGGTGCCGGTTTCCGCACGGCGGCCACCGTGGTGGACGGCGGCGCCGACCTGTTCGCCGCCGAGTTGCCGACGCGCCTCGTCTACGTGATGGGTGCCGAGGGCGAGGGCATGGACCGCGGCCTCGCCCAGGCCTGCGACGTGCAGGTCTCCATTCCCGGCAGCGGCCGGGTCGAAAGCCTCAACGTCGCCGCCGCGACCGCCGTGCTGCTGGCGGAGTGGCGACGCCGCACGCGGTGAGCCTCAGCCGCGCAATACGCCGGTCCGCGGATCCTCGTCGGCGGGCACGGGCAGCACCGCTTCGATCCGCGTGCGACCGGGGCGGCTGTCCACGTCCAGCCGGCCGCCGACCTGCCGCGCGCGCTCGCGCATCGTGATCTGGCCGAGCCCCGCGCGATGGTCGGGTGCGATGCCGCAGCCGTCGTCCTCGACCGACAGCCGCAGCTCGTCGTGGTCGCAGGTCAGCTCGAGCACCACGCGACCGGCGCGCGCATGGCGGATCACGTTCGTCAGCGCCTCCTGCGCGATGCGGAAGCAGGCCAGCTCGACGTCGCGCGGCGGGCGGCAGTCGAGCGTCGGCACGCGCAGTTCGAGGCGCGGCAGGTCGCTGCGGAACAGCGTGCTGGCCTGCCAGCGCAGCGCGGCCTCCAGGCCCAGCGCATCGAGCTGCGGCGGGCGCAGCAGCAAGGACAGGTCGCGCAGCTTCGCGACGGTCTGGTCGGCGATCGCGGCGATTTCCTGCGCCGTCTCCAGCACGACGGCACGACGCGGCGGGTCGGGCTCGTGGGCGAGCGAACTCGCGCAGAGCTTGATCGCGGTGATGGCCTGGCCGACGTCGTCGTGCAGCTCGCGCGACAGCGAGGCACGCTCGTCCTCCTGCACCGTCATCAACCGGCGCGCGAGCGTCTCCAGTTCGATGCGCTGGCGCTCCAGGCGCTCGGCGAGCGTCGGGTCGACCGTGGCGTCGGTGGACGCCGACGTTGCCGGGGGCGCACGTCGGGGAGACTGGACGTAGAGCCGTTCGATCGCGGCCGCCGCGAACGCGGACGCGCCGAGCACCGCGACCGCCACGACGGCCTGCGCATGCGGCGCGAGGTGCAGCGCGAAAGGGACGCCGAAGGCGATCAGCGCGACCGGCACGAGAAGGAGCGTGGCCTGGCGGCGGTGCCGTGGCGGGGACTCGGGGGCGTCCGTCGACATGGACGCAGTGTGCCATGCGCATCGCGGAATGCGACGGGGCCGCGCACCTCGCGGTGGCGGCCCCGTGTGGGTCGTTGCGTTGGCAGTCAGAACAGCTCGATGCCGCCCGCGTCCATCGTCTGCTGCATGACCGGCTTGTGCGGCGGGCGTTCCCACTCGCCGCGCATCTGGCCGATGCGCTGCGCGATCTGGCCGAGCGCGCGCTGCACTTCCACGTCGTGGTGCGGACGGTGCAGCAGCTCCTGCAGTGCGACCGCCTCGCGATTGATGGCCGACAGGCGCTCCAGGTGCACGTTCGCGGCGCCGAGGGCCTGCGTCGCGATGTCCTCGAACTGCAGCGAGCGCACGGCCTCGGACACCGAGCCGTCGATCGCGCGGCCGCAGTCGGAGATCTCCTTCATGCCGTTGCCGAGCGAGCGGTTGATGACTTCGACGCGGTCGAGCATCGCGGCGGCCTCGCCACGCGCCGAGCGGGCGCGGTCCATGTCGCGCGAGGCCATCGTGGTGACGGTCTCGCGCACCTTGTGGATCGCGTCCTTCGACGAGTAGGCGAGCTTGCGGATCTGCTCGTTGAAGGCGGTGCTGCGCTCGGAGAGGTTGCGCACCTCGTCGGCGACCACCGCGAAGCCGCGACCGGCCTCACCGGCGCGTGCGGCCTCGATGGCGGCGTTGAGCGCGAGCAGGTTGGTCTGGTCGGCGATCGACTTCACGTCCTCGAGCAGCGCGAAGATGCCGTCGAGGTGCTCGGCCATCGCATCGATGTGCGTGACTGTGTTGTGGCTCTGGCCGGAGACCGCCTCGAGCGCCTCGACGAGCTGCTCCATCTGCTGGCTGGCCTGCTGCGCGAAGCGCTGCACGTCGACGCCGCTGGTGCCGTCCGCGCGGTCGATCATGCGTGACACCACCTGGTTCTGCTCGCGCGACTTGCGGTTCACCGCCTCGAAGCTGGTGCCGAGCTTCGCGACGGCCTCGCGGATGAGGTCCTTGGTGCGATCGAGCTCGTGCTTGCTACCGCTGATCTCGGTGGACACGAACGTGCGCAGCTCGTCGAGCACGCGCATCTGCTCGCGGACCATCGACACCTGCTTGCCGCCGGTGTGGCTGACGGACCAGGCGAAGACGAGCCAGGCGGCGGTCATGGCGACCATCGCGCCCCACTGGACGTAGGCGGGCCAGTCGAGCCCGACGGCGAGCATGACCAGGAGGGTGAGCGCCACGGGCGCTGCGATTCGGATTAGTACGCGGGAGTCCATCGCGGCTCTCTTGCGGAGGTTCAATGGCGATAACGGCACCGGTCGGTGGCGCTTTAGCGGACCACTTCGCGGTTTCGACCGACGGTGGTAGCGGAAACGCGCTTCAGGTGTCGCGTTCGGTCGCGGCCAGCAGACGACGTGCGACGTCGGCCAGCGGCACGACCTCCATCGCGGCACCGCGCGTGACCGCCGCGCCGGGCATGCCCCAGACGACGCTGGTGGCCTGGTCCTGCGCAATTGTCGCGGTGCCGGCCTTGCGCAGCGCGAGCAAACCGCGCGCGCCGTCCTCGCCCATCCCCGTGAGCAGCGCGGCGCTCGCATTGCGGCCGGCGTGCTGCGCCACCGACTCGAAGAGGACGTCGACGCTCGGACGATGGCCGCTCACCGGGGCGTCGTCGCGGAGCCGGCAGACCCAGCGGGCGCCGCTGCGCTGGACGCGGAGGTGCCGGTCGCCGGGCGCGACGTAGGCGTGGCCCGGCATGATCTGCTGGCCGTCCTCGGCCTGGCAGACGGTCATCCTGCTGTGCTTGTTCAGGCGCTCGGCGAACGGGCCGCTGAACTGCGCCGGGATGTGCTGGGTGATGACGATGGCGGGCGCGTCGGCGGGCATCGCCGAGAGCACTTCGCGGATGGCCTCGGTGCCACCGGTGGACGCCCCGATCGCCAGCAGGCGGTCGGTGGTGCGATAGCTCATCGGCGCCGCAGCGGCTGCAGTGGCGGCGCGGACCTCGATCCGCGCCACGCGCGCCTTCGCCGCGGCGCGCACCTTCTCCTGCAGCACCGTGGCGTATTCCGACAGGCCACGCGCGACGTCGATGGCCGGCTTGGTCACGAAGTCGACCGCGCCCAGGGCGAGCGCATCGAGCGTCACGGTCGCGCCCGCCTCGGTGAGCGAGGAGACCATCACCACCGGCATCGGCCGCAGGCGCATGAGGTTCTGCAGGAACGTGAGGCCGTCCATGCGCGGCATCTCGACGTCGAGCGTCAGCACGTCCGGATCGAGCTGCTTGATCTTTTCGCGCGCGATGAACGGATCCGCGGCGGCACCGACCACGTGGATGCCGGGGTCGGCCGACAGCAGCTCGGTCATCAACTGGCGGATGAGTGCGGAATCGTCGACGACCAGCACGCGGATCGGCCGGCCGTCGAGGCCGGAGGGCGCAGCTCTCATGAAAAGAGTTCCACGCTGCCGGCGACGGGCGTGTGCGCGAGCCGGCCGTACAGGGCGCGCTCGGCCTTGACGATCTCCTCGTCGCGCGTGACCGGCAGGTGGCGCACGAGCGCCCGGCCGGTCTGCACGAAGAAGCAGACCTTGCGCGGGTGGATGTCGCCGAGGTCGCGGGCGACGATCGGGACCGATTCGGCTTCGAGGTAGTCGACCACGAAGCGCGCATTGCGCGTGCCGATCGGATCGCTGGTGAAGCCGCGCAGCACGTTGCCCCCGCCGAAGACCTTGGCCTGCAGCCGAGAGCGCCGCGCGCCGCGCTTGAGCAGGTCGTTGATCAGAAGCTCCATGGCATGCGCGCCGTAGCGCGCGCTGCCGTCCGAGCGCCCGGCCATCGACGCCGGTTCGGCATCCGGCAGCATGAAGTGGTTCATGCCGCCGACGCCGAGGGCCGGGTCGTAGAGACAGGCGGCCACGCACGAACCGAGCAGCGTGACCAGCGCGATCGGCTGGTCGGTCACCCGGTAGTCGGCCGGCAGCAGGCGGAACGCATGCGTCTGCAGCGCCTCGTCGTAGTAGGTGCCCGGGTCGGCGATGGCGAGCGCGGCGCCCATGTCAGCGGACCGGGCGGTAGATCGTGCGGCCGCACGACGCGAACAGGTCGGCGGCGTGGCTGAAGCTCTCGGAGTGGCCCGCGTACAGGCGCCCGCCCTCGCCGAGCAGCGGCAGCATGCGTTCGAGCACGCGGTACTGCGTCGGCTTGTCGAAGTAGATCATCACGTTGCGACAGAAGATCGCGGCGAGCCCGCCCGGGATCCGATAGCTCGAGTCCAGCAGGTTGAGCGGCTGGAAGTCGACGAGTTCGCGCAGCGCCGGCTTGACGCGGCACTGCCCGGCATTCGGGCCCGAGCCGCGCTGGAAGAAGGCCTGCTTGCGCGCGTCGGACAGGCCGGCGATGCGGTCGACCGCGTACACGCCGCGCTCGGCCGTCTCCAGCACCTGCGTGTCGATGTCGGTGGCGAGGATGCGCACCGGCGGCGTCGACGTGTTGAATGCTTCGCAGGCGGTGATGGCGAGCGACCACGGCTCCTCGCCGGTGGACGCGGCGGCGCACCAGATGCGCAGCGGCGCATCGACGCGCGCGCGCGGCGCCATTTCGCGCAGTTGCGTGGTGAGCGCGTCGAAGTGGTAGGCCTCGCGGAAGAACGAGGTGAGGTTGGTGGTGAGGCAGTTGACGAAGGCCTGCCACTCGTCCGCGTTCCCGGTGCGCTCGAGCGTGTCGAGGTAGTCGCAGAAGCGGCTGAAGTTGCCCGCGCGCACGCGCCGCACGAGGCGGCTGTAGACCATGTCGCGCTTGTGCGCCCCGAGCGCGATGCCGGCGCGCTGGTGGATCAGCGCGCAGATGCGGCTGAAGTCGCGATCGTCGAACGCGAACGCCCGTTCCAGGGCGGATCCCACCGGCGGCTCGTCGCCGCGCCGCCGGGTCGAGCTGTCAGCCATCCTGCGACTCCCGCCGCATCCAGGGCGCATCGCCCGGGCTGGCGGTCTGCGAGGCGAGCCAGTTCTCGAAGGCGCGGGGGGACAGCGCCGGCGCGTACAGGAAGCCCTGCGCGGCATTGCAGCCGAGCCCGCGCAGCAGTTCGGCCTGTTCGTGGTTCTCGACGCCTTCGGCGGTGACGTGCAGTTCCATGTTGCGCGAGATCAGCACGATCGACTTGACGATCGCCGCGTCACCGCGGTTCTCGAGCATGTCCCGCACGAACGAGCGGTCGATCTTGACGCGGTCGATGGGGAAGCGCTGCAGCATCGACAGCGAGGCGAAGCCGGTGCCGAAGTCGTCGAACGAGAGGCGCACGCCGCGACCGCGCAAGGAGGCAAGCGCGCGCGCGGCGTTGTCGTCGGGCTGCAGGGCGATCGTCTCGGTGATCTCGAGTTCCAGGCGTTCGGGGGCCAACCCGCTCTCGAGCAGCGCGGCGTCGACGTCGACGCGGAGGTCGGTCTCGTGCACCTGGCCGGGGAAGAGGTTGATGCTGATGGCGATGCGGCGGCCGCCGACTTCCGGCCACGACGCGGCGTCGTTGCAGGCCTGCCGGATGATCCAGCGGCCGACGTCGTTGGCCATCGCGCTGCCGGCGAGCACGTCGAGGAAGTGGATCGGCGAGAGCAGGCCGCGCTCGGGATGGCGCCAGCGCAGCAGCGCTTCGGCGCCGAAGGTGCGGCCGTCGACGAGGTCGATCTGCGGCTGGTAGTGCAGTTCGAACTCGCCCTGCGCGAACGCGCGGCGCAGTTCGATTTCGAGCATGCGGCGCTCGATCACCTCGCGGCGCATGCCGAGGTCGTAGCGGCACCACTGGCGACCGCCGCGTGCCTTCGCCTTGTAGAGCGCGAGGTCGGCACGTGCGATGAGTTCGCTCGCGCTCGGCAGGCTGTCCTCGGTGCGCAGGTCCTCGCGCACGGCAAGACCCACGCTGGCCTCGAGGTGGATCGGGCTGCCGGTGACGTCCATCGGCGCGCCGACGGCCTGGAGCATGCGTTCGAGGTGCCGCGGGATCTCGGGCGTCGGCACGCCGGTGAACAGCACGCCGAATTCGTCGCCGCCGAAGCGGCCGACCTGCGCCTGCGCGGGCAAGGCGAGGCGCAGGCGCGAGGCGGTGGCCTGCAGCACGGCGTCGCCGGACGAGTGGCCGAGCGTGTCGTTGATCGTCTTGAAGTTGTCGATGCCCAGCAGCGCGAGCGCGAGCGGTTCGTCGGTGGCCTCGAGCGAGCCGGTGAGCGATTCCACCAGCGCCGTGCGGTTCGGCAGACCGGTGAGTGCGTCGTACAGCGCGAGCTGCCGGAGCGTCGCCTGCTGGGCGAGGTCGTCGGTGATGTCGCGCAGGATGATCGCGCGGCCGTGGCCCTGGCCCAGCCGCCACGTGCAGCGCGTCGCCTCGAGCGTGCGCACGTCGCCGTTCGGGCCCAGCGCGAGCAGGCGGGCCTGCGGCGCACGGCCGGCGGCGGCATCCGGATCCTCCGCTTCGAGCCATGCGGCGGTTTCGGCCGGCTCGGGCTGCAGGTTGGGCGGGAACAGCAGGCCGACCGGCATGCCGCGCATGCGCCGGCTGCGCATCCCGAACAGGCGCTCGGCGGCGCGGTTGGCGAGCGTCACTTCGCCGCGCCCGTCGGTGACGATCATCGCGCTGAAACCGGCCTGCATGATCTGCGTGGCGATGCGGTTGCGGCGGAGCAGGGCATGGCGTTCGACCAGCTGTTCGCCGAGGCCAGCCAGGCGACCGAGCGATTGCAGCGTGTCGCGTCCGCAGGAGGCGCGCGGCAGGCGGTCGGCGACCGCGAGCAGGCCGACCTGCCGGCCGTTCTCGCCGAGCAGCGCCTGCGCGTGCAGGAAGCGGATTCCGGGATACGAGGCCACGCCGGGCGCACCGACGTAGCAGGGATCTTCGCGCGCATCGGGCACGGTGAGACGCGGCACTTCCGCGCTCAGCGGGTCGCAGAGCGCGAGCAGCTGCGCATCGAGGCCCGCATCCACGCCGAAGCGGGCGACGACGCGCGGGGATGCATCGCCGTCGGCCATGCCGATCCACGCGTACGGCGCGTCGGCGAGGCGGGCGGCGAGCGCGACGAGGTCGTCGAAGGCTTCACCGCAGGCAGCCGCGTCCGGGACCTCCTGCACGGGCAGCGGCGCGTGCGGGGTCGAATCGTTCGACGTGGGAGGAGACAGCGCCATGGGAGTCCTTGGTCGGTCGGCCGGTGGAGCCGGTCGTGCGGGCCTTCGCCGTTGGGGTAACGGCAGCGGCCGTAGGGACTTGAAAACGGGCAGGGGCTCGCCCGATCGCGGGCCCTCGACCGCGAACGCCGGCGCGAGGCCGGCGTCCGTGGGTGGACAGGTCAGAACTCCTGCCAGTGCTGCTCGTTGCCACCCTTCGCACTGCGCCGCACCTTGGCCGGCGCGGGCGCTGCGGCCGTGGCCTTGGGCATGTCCGGCCGCCCGCGTGGCGCGCGCGCTTCCGCCTGTGCGCGCACCGGTTCCACGGCGCGGGCGAGGGCGGCGCTGGCCTCGGCTTGCGCCTCGTCGAGCTGGAACGCGGCGACCGTTTCGACCAGCTGCACCGCCTGCTGTTCGAGCTGGCGTGCGGCGGCCGAGGCTTCCTCGACGAGCGTCGCGTTCTGCTGCGTCGACTCGTCCATCTGCAGGATCGCCTGGTTGACCTGCTCGATGCCGCTGGTCTGCTCCTGCGATGCCGCCGAGATGTCCGCGATGATGTCGCTGACGCGCTTCACGCTCGTCACGATCTCCTGCATCGTCTGGCCCGCCTGGTCCACCAGGTGCGTGCCTTCGCCGACCTTCTCCACCGAATCGGTGATGAGGCCCTTGATCTCCTTCGCCGCCTGCGCCGAACGCTGCGCGAGCGAGCGCACCTCGGCGGCGACGACCGCGAAGCCGCGGCCCTGTTCGCCGGCGCGCGCCGCTTCGACCGCCGCGTTGAGCGCGAGGATGTTGGTCTGGAAGGCGATGCCGTCGATCACGCTGATGATGTCGACGATCTTGCGGCTGGCCGCGTTGATCGCGCCCATCGTGTCGACCACCTTGCTCACCACCTGGCCGCCCTGCTGCGCGACGTCGGCGGCGCCGATCGCGAGCTGGTTCGCCTGACGCGCGTTGTCGGCGTTCTGGCGCACGGTGGAGGTGAGTTCCTCCATCGAGGACGCGGTCTCCTCGAGCGACGCGGCCTGCGATTCGGTACGCGCCGACAGGTCGTTGTTGCCCGAGGCGATTTCGGCCGCGGCCGTGTTGATCAGCTGGCTGCCCATGCGGATCTGGCCGACGATGCCCGCGAGCTGGTGGACCGTGCGGTTCGCGTTGCGCGCGAGTTCGCCGAACTGGCCCGGCAGGTCCTCGTCCGCATGGCGGGTGAGGTCGCCGTCGGAGACGCCGGCGAGCAGCGCGCCGACTTCCTTGATGCCGTGGTCCGCGCTCTCCATCAGCAGGTTCAGGTTCGCGACCATCTCGCGGTAGATGAACTCGTAGTCGTCGGCATTGCCGCGCGTGCCGAAGTCGCCCGCCTTGGCGGCATCGACGAGGGTGCGGATCTCGTCGGTGACCTTCAGCATGCCGCCCTTGACCGCGTCCATGGCCTCCGTGATGCGCGCCTTCTGGCCCGGATAGCGCTCCATGTCCTGCGACAGGTCGCCGCGGGCGTACTGCGCGACGAGGTCGATCACCTTCGTCTCGACTTCGATGTGCGAGGCGACCAGCGTGTTCAGGTCATCGGCCATCACGCCGTACGAGCCCGGGAACTGGTCGGCGTCGATGCGGTGGTCGATGTTGCCGGCCTGGTGCTCGGTGAACATGTCCTGCTGCGCGCGGGCAAAGCCGCGCAGGGCGCCGACCGCGTTCTCGATGCCGTCGCCGATCACGCGCAGCTCGTCCTGGCTGGTGACGCCGACCTTGTCGGGGAACTGGCCCGCGGCCAGCAGCTCGGCGGCATTCTTGATCTTCGCGAGCGAGGAGCGCGTGCTGCGGCTGAAGCCGAGGAAGAGGTAGGCGGACAGGCCGAGCGACAGCAGCACGATGACCATCACGAGGTAGGCCTGCCGCTGCAGGCTGCTGACCTGCTGCTTCGCCGCGTGGTCGAGTGCATTGCTCATCGCGTCGGCCGCTTCGCCGACCGCCTTGCGCATCGCGTTGTTCTGCGCCGCCATCAGCGGCAGCGGCATGTCCTGGGTTTCCGCGTCGATCACGCGCGTCTGCACGAAGGCACGGTGCGCCTTGATCGCGTCGATCGCCTTGGTCATGCCCGCGTCGATGCGGCCGGCCACGGCCGGGTCGTGCTTGCGGATCTGCGCTAGGTCCAGCTTGATGCGGTCGAGGAGGAAGTCGACCATGCTGCTCGATGCGGCGAAGTCGGCGCGGTCGTCGGCCCAGATCGACTGCTCGCCGAGCACGTGCGTCGCCGTCGTGCCGTAGGTCGAGCTGGAATTGCTGAGCAGCGGCAACCATTCGGCCACCAGGCGGCCCACGTAGTACTCGGTCGGATCGGAGGCGACGTCCACGCCGCCGACGGCCGCGAGTTCCTTGGTGAGCAGGCGCATCTGGCGCAGGGCCTCGTCGTGCGCGGCCACCATCTTGACGGCATCGGCCTGCGGGGCCAGCGCCCTCGACCACGCCGACTTGGCGGCGGCGAGCGTCGAATCGAGCGCGGTGCCGCCCGCGTAATCGTCCTGCCAGGCATCGGTGACGGCCCAGGCCTTGTCGACGCGCGTCTTGACCTCGTCGACGGCGCCCGGCGCGGGCGGCATCTTGTAGAGCGCCCGCATCATGAGGCCGCGGTGCGACTGCATCGCGATCATCGCGTCGTTCAGCACGCGCAGCGGCTGCGACGTCGAGCCCGCGAGCTTGGCGGCGGAGATCTGCTGCTGCGTCGAGTGGGCGATGACGCCGCTGAGCACCGCGCAGGTCAGCACGAACGTCGCACCGATCACGACCGCCTTCTGCGTGAAGCGCAGTCGCGACATCAGGCGCGTCGCGGGAGCGAGGACGCGGTCGGCAAGGGAATGGTTCTTGGAGCGCATGACAGCCTCGGGCGAAGACCCTTCATGGGTCGACTGTGCAATTCATCGGCGCCCGGCGAGCGAACTTTAGGCGCGGCCGCCCGAAAGGCCACGCCCGCGGCGCAATGGGACGCCGGTCCAGCGTGATCTGCGACCGCGGTCAAGGAAGCTGAACGCCGCCGCCCCTGGCGGATCGACGGCCATCAAGAACCCGGCGTTCGCGCCGATTCGAACCCCACGGCGCCACTGGGTGCGCTGCGTAAATGTCGTGAGGAGACAACGATGAGCCGTTCCTTCGTGTGCGCGATCGCGCTGGCGTTCGGCGCCGTGCTGCCGGTCCAGGCGGCCGACCTGAAGCCCGTCAAGCGCGTGGAGCCGACCTATCCGCCGGAAGCGGCCCGCGCCGGCACGACCGGCTACGTCGAGGTCGAGTTCGAAGTGGATCCGGCCGGCAAGGTGGCCGCCGTGTCCGTCGTCAGCGCCAAGCCGACGCGTACGTTCGAGCAGGCCGCCGTCCGCGCGGTCAAGCAGTGGACGTTCGAGCCCGGCGGTGGCAAGGGCAAGGTCCGCCTGAACTTCTCGCTGTAACCGGCGAGCGCGCCGCCCGGTGCGGCGATCCTCGTTCCGACGTCCGTCGTCGGGCGATGCACCGCAGTACGCCGACGGCCGCGCAAGCGGCCGTTTTCGTTGCGGGCGCGAAAAGGGCCGCCCTTGGGCGGCCCTCGTCGTTCATGCGGCGTGGATCAGCGCAGCGGCGGGGTGCGCTGCGTCGTGCCCGGCTGGCGCTGCGCGTTCCGCGCGGTCAGCTGTTCGACATCGACGTCCTGGCGACGCACGGTGTCCTCGATCGTCTCGGTGCGCACCTGCGCCTCCTTGCCGACCGCCACTTCCTCGACGACGCGCGCCTGCTTGGCGACCACGGCTTCCTCGCCACGCTCGCGGATCTCGAACTCGCGATCGCCGAGGTCGATCGAGTCGATCTCGCCCGCCTGCAGCACGCGGTCGACCGGACGACGCTCGACGATGGCGCGCTCCTGGCACAGCTGCAGCTGCTCCTGCACCGGACGTTCGGTCACGAACTGGCGCACGCGCACGCCGCCGGTCTCGACCGCGCGCTTGCCGACCTGCAGCTCTTCCTGCACGACCTTCAGCGTGTCGCCGCGGGTGCCCTGCGTGGTGCGCGTGGTGTCGGACTGCAGCGAAGCACCGCGGGTCTGGCCGCCCGACTGGCGGGCACGCTCGTCGACGTCGACCGCACCCGCGCTCTCGAGCAGCTGGGTGACGCGGCTCGCGTCGCTGTCGTCCGGCAGCGTCACGGTCAGCATGGCCGAACCCTGGCGCACGGCCTGCGAGTAGTTGTCGGCTGTGGTGTCGTTGTCGTCCAAGCCGAACAGGCGCGAGAAGAAGCCACGGTGCTCGCCGGCGTCGGAACCGGACACCGTCGTCTCGGTGGTGGTGGTCGCGGTGAGCGACTCGTTGTTGGCGAGGTGGACGGCGCCACGCTCCACGCCCTCGCGAAGCAGCAGGTCGCGGGCGCGCTCGGCGTCGGCGAGGGAATCGAACATTCCGACCAGGGTGGTGGCCATGGGGTGTATCTCCTTGCGGTGGGGGAAGGGTGCCCTTGCAGGCGGTGGAATCAATGCGGGGGTGAAGCGGCCGGTGGATCGCGCTCCACGTGGACGTCCTGACGGCGCAGCAGCACGGGCTGCGCGCTCTGCACGGTGTCGATGCGACGGCGGATATGGAGTTCTTCCTTCAGCACGAGCTGGCGCTGCACGACGATGACTTCCTCGTGCACGGGGACGATGGTGACGTCGCCCTCCTGGCGGACCTCGACCGGCGTATCGACCGCGCGGCCGATCGCGACGCGCTCGACGAGCACCTCCTCGCGCTCGAGCGGCATCTCGACCAGCTCCCGGTGCTCGCTCGTCACCGTACGCACGCGAACCACGCCGGCATCAACCACGCGTTTGTCGACCAGGAGTTCTTCCTGCACGACCGGCACGACGAGGTCGGGTTCTCGGTCGAAGGTGGGCGAGCGCGGGAACGTGGGCATCGGTGACTCGTCGGCTTGCGGGGAACGCAGTCCAACAGCGACCGTGTAAACCACGAGCGAAATTTCCGATGCAATCGCCATCATCGCGTTCAACGGCCGGTGCACGTTAAGGAAGCCGTATTCGCTGAACGCGTTCGCGCACGCATGAAAAAAGCCGCGACGTCACCGTCGCGGCTTCGGGCTTTGCGAAGCGATCGACTCAGGCGGCGATCGACTGCTCCACGAGCCCCATCTCCTCGCTCGTCATCAGGCGCTCGATGTCGAGCAGGATGAGCATGCGTTCCTCGACCACGCCGAGGCCGGTGAGGAACTTGCGGTCGATCGCCGAGCCGAGGTCCGGAACCGGACGCACCTGCGCGGGTTCCAGGCGCAGCACATCGGAGACGCCGTCGACGACGATGCCGATCGTGCGCCCGGCGACGCTGAGCACGATCATCACCGTGGTCTCATCGTAGGTGGCTTGCGACAGTCGGAACTTCAGGCGCATGTCGACGACGGGCACGATCAGGCCGCGCAGGTTGATCGCGCCCTTCACGAACTCGGGCGCGCCCGGCAGGCGGGTGACCTGGTCGTAGCCGCGGATCTCCTGCACCTTGAGGATGTCGACGCCGTACTCCTCGCTGGCGAGGGTGAACGTGAGGTACTCGTGGTCGCTGACGGCTGCGGTGTCGTGGTCGGCTTCGGTGCTCATCGCGGGTTCCCGGTGTTCGCGGCTCAAGCCGCGTCCTTCATGCGGACGTACTGCGCCAGCCCGTCGGCGTCGACGATCAGCGCGACGCGGCCGTCGCCGAGGATCGTCGCGCCCGATACGCCGGGCACCTTGCGGTAGTTCGTCTCGAGGTTCTTGATCACGACCTGCTGCTGGCCCAGCAGCTCGTCGACTTCCAGCGCGATGCGGCCGCGCTCGCTCTCCACCACCACCGCGATCGGCGGCGAGTCCAGCAGCGTGCGCGTGCCGAGGCCCATGCCGTAGCGCTCGGCGAGGTTGAGCATCGGGATGTAGTCCTGGCGCAGGCGCAGCACGCGGTCGCCGCCGCCGATGGTGCGGATGTCCTCGTCGCCCGGCTGCAGCGATTCGACCACCACGTTGAGCGGCACCACGAAGACCTCGTCGCCCACCGCGACGGTCATGCCGTCGAGGATCGCGAGCGTCAGCGGCAGTCGGATGGTCATCGTGGAACCGCGGCCGGTCTCGCTGCGGATGTCGACGCTGCCGCCGAGGGCCTGGATGTTCTTGCGCACCACGTCCATGCCGACGCCGCGGCCCGAGACGTCGGTGAGGGTGTCGGCCGTGGAGAAGCCCGGATGGAAAATCAGTTCCCAGACCTGTGCATCGGTCGGGTTCTCGGCCACCGGCAGGCCGCGCTCGGCGGCCTTCTGCAGGATCTTCGCGCGGTTGAGGCCGCGGCCGTCGTCGGTGACCTCGATAACGATGTGCCCGCCCTGGTGCACGGCCGACAGCGCGATCGTGCCGGTCTCGTCCTTGCCGGCGGCGCGCCGCTCTTCCGGCGCCTCGAGGCCATGGTCGATCGAATTCCGGATCAGGTGCACCAGCGGATCGACGATCTTCTCGATCACGCCCTTGTCGAGTTCGGTCTGTTCGCCCGCGGTCTTCAGGCGCACCTTTTTGCCGAGCCGCGCCGCGAGGTCGCGCACCATGCGCGGGAAGCGGCTGAAGGCGAAGTCGACCGGCAGCATGCGCACGCTCATCACGGCGTCCTGCAGGTCGCGCGAATTGCGCTCGAGCTGGCCGATGGCGGCCAGCAGGCTTTCGAAGGCGACCGGGTCGAGCGACTCGGTGCGCTGGCGGATCATCGCCTGGGTGATCACCAGCTCGCCGACGAGGTTGATGAGGGCATCGACCTTGTTGACGCCGACGCGGATCGAACTCTCGGCCGTGCCGCCGCCGGCGGTGGGCACGTGCGCATCGCCGGCCTCGGCGACGTGCACCGGCGCTTCGACCACAGGCGCGGGCTCGGGCTCGATCGCCTCGATCACCAGGTCGCACTGGTCCTCGACCCAGGCGAAGACGTCGTCGATCGCCGCCCGCTTGACCTCGCCGGGCAGCTCGAACGACCAGCCGAGGTACGCGTTGACCGGATCGAGCCCGGCGAACGGCGGCAGCGTGTCGTCGAAGCAGGCGATGTCGCGCGCACCGAGGTCGGCGAGCTCGCGCAGCATGCGCAGCGGGTCGTTGCCGCTCAGGAACAGCGACGGATACGGGCGGAACACGATCCGCCAGCACTCCGGGCCCTCGGCCTTCGGCCTGGAGGCCGCGGCCGGCGCCGCGGCGGGCGGCGCACCGGTGAGCAGGGTGTCGAGCTCGGCCTTGCTGGCGTCGATCGCCGGCTGGTCGAGCGTGCCGCCGCTCTCGGCGTACTGCAGCATGCCGCGCAGCACGTCGCAGGACGTCAGCAGCACGCTGACCGCGGCGCTGTCGAGGTGGCGCTTGCCGGCGCGGGCCTCGTCCAGCAGCGTCTCCATCACGTGGGTGAAGTCGCTGATGAAGCGGAAGCCGAACGTGCCGGCGCCGCCCTTGATCGAGTGGGCGGCGCGGAAGATGGCGTTGATGGTGTCGGCGTCGGAGCGGCCCGCCTCCATGCCGAGCAGGCCGGACTCCATCGTGTCGAGGCCTTCGCGGCTCTCCTCGAAGAAGGCCGCGTGGAACCGGCTCATGTCCATCATGGCGCGGCGCTCCCGTGGATCAGCCGAGGACCTTGCGGACGGTCGCCAGCAGCTGTTCCGGGTCGAACGGCTTCACCAGCCAGCCGGTCGCGCCCGCGGCGCGGCCTTCCTGCTTCTTCTCGGGGCCGGATTCGGTGGTGAGCATCAGCAGCGGGGTGAAGCGGTAGTCGGGCAGCTGGCGCAGGTTGCGGATCAGCTCGATGCCGTCCATCCGCGGCATGTTGACGTCGGTGACGACCGCATCGAAGCGGCGGGTCTTCGCGATGTCGAGCGCGGCCTGGCCGTCCTCGGCCTCGCTCACGTTGTAGCCGCCCGACGACAGCGCGAACGCGACCATCTGCCGCATGGAAGTGGAATCGTCGACGATCAGCAGTTGCGCGCTCACGCAATATCTCCATGTACAGCTTGAGTGTTTTCGACGCCGAGGCTCACCGCCAGCGCGAGCTGTCGCGCGGCGTTGACCAGGGCAGGGGAAGCGAGGGTGACCTGCGTGCGGCGCCCGGCCCCGGCGCGGTCGCGCACGAAGGCGTGCAGCAGCTGCAGGCCGGCGGCATGCACGCGCTGCACCTGGTCGGCGACGAGCGATACGGGCTCGTCGTCCTCGAGATGGGGCAGCAGCACCTGCTGCAATTCGCCCACGTGCTCGATGCCGAGGTCGGATTGGAGGCTCAGTTCGGTCATGACGCGCCTCGCCGCGGAAAGGGTTACGACCGGTTTAACGGCGGCCGCCGGGGCGACTTGAGGCCCGGCGGGGGCGGGGTGGGCGCGACGGCGTTCGCAGTTCGGGCGCGCGACCGCCCGCCGCCGGGGCGGTGTGCGCCACGATTCCGGATGCAAACGGGGATACCGCTCAGTCGAACAGTGCGTCCGCGTCGAGCAGCACGGTCGGCGCGTCGCCCACGCGGGCCACGCCGAGGGTCGGGCCGGGATCGGCGCCGTGCAGCGGCGGCTCGACGTGCTCGCGCTCGAGCGAGACCACGTCCTCCACGCGGGTGACCAGCACGCCGATCAACTCGTCGTCGCGTTCGATCACCACCACGCGCGACTGGTCGTCCGCGTTCACGGCCCCCACGTCGAGCCACAGGCCCAGGTCGAACACCGGCACGATCCGGCCGCGCAGGTTCATGACGCCGAGCACCGCATGGGCCGCACCGCGCATCCCGACCACAGGCGCGACGCGCACCACTTCCTGCACGCGGAGCAGCTCGAAGGCATAGGAATCGCGGCCGACGCCGACGCGCAGCCAGCGATTGCCGCCGGTGGCGGTGCGTGCGCGACCGGTGGGCGCCGGCGGCACGCGCGGGATCGGTGCGATCGACGCCACCGGCTCGAAGCCCGACAGCCGCGGCAATGCGGTGGCGGGTTCCGGCGCGGGCGCAGGCTCCGCGCGCGGCGCCTCCACCGTGGGCATCGGCGGGGCCGCGAGCGGCGCCGCGACGACGGGCGCCGACATCGGTTCGGGTTCGGGATGCGCCACGGGCGCGCCGAGCAGTTCATCGAGATAGGCGTCGATCGTGGCCATGGTCACGCGGCTTCGCATTCGAGGGAAAGGGGATCGAGCAGCCACTGCAGCGCGTCGCGGTAGGCATCGGCGCCGCGACAGGCCAGTCGCGGCCCGGTCGCAACCGCGGACGCTTCGCGCAGGCGGGTGTCGAGCGGGATGGGGTCGGGGCTCACCTGGCCGCCGTACGTCTCGCGCAGCTGCTCCAGGCTCTGCTGGCCCGAGCGCGTGCGCTTGTCGTGGAGCGTCGGCACGATCGCGCGCGGCAACGGGCGCCGCCGCGAGCGCTCGACCATGTCGGCGGTGCGCAGCATGTCGCGCAGGCCGTGCAGGGCGAGCGGGTCGGTCTGCGTCGGCGCGACGAGCCGATCCGCCGCAGCGAGCGCGTTGACCATCAGGATCCCGAGCGTGGGCGGGCAGTCGAGCAGCGCGTAGTCGTAGGTGCCGGCGGCAGCCTGCAGCGCGCGGCCGAGCGCGAGGCCCAGGCCCGGCTGCGTCGCGCCGCGGCGCTCCAGCGTGGCGAGCGCCGGCTGTGCGGGGCACAGCCACAGGCGTTCGACCGGCGTCGGCCGCGCGAGATCGGCGAGCGTCTGCGCGGCGTCGGTGAACAGCTCGTACGACCCCCGCGGCGGCGGATCGACCGGCACGCCGAAGGCGTGCGAGAGCGAGGCGTGCGGGTCGAGATCGACCAGCAGCACGCGCTGCCCGGCATCGACGAGGCCGCGCGCGAGGCAGAGCGTCGTCGTGGTCTTGCCGACGCCGCCCTTCTGGTTCGCGATCGCCCAGGTCTGCATCAGCCGGCCCTCGCCGCCTGCGGCGACGCGGCCGACGCGACGTGCGCGACGGCGTCGGTGCCGCGGCCGGCGGGCAGGATCACCAGCATCACGCGCCGGTTGGCATTGCGACCTTCGGCGGTGGTGTTGTCGGCGACCGGCTGGAACTCGCCGTACCCCGTGAGCGACAGGCGCGCCGGCGCGATGCCCGCGTCGACCATCACGTGCAGCACGCTGGCGGCGCGCGCGGCCGAGAGTTCCCAGTTCGACTCGAACGGCCCGCCGGCGATCGGCTGGTCGTCGGTGTAGCCCTCCACGCGCACCGCGTTCGGCGCCTCACGCAGCACGTTGGCGAGGCGACGCACGGTGTCGACGGCCAGCGCACTCGGCGCCGCGGAGCCGCTGGTGAACAGCAGGTCGCTCTGGATTTCGACTTCGAGGTAGTCGCCGCCCTGGCGCACGCGCACCAGCTTCTGCTGCACGAGGCCGGCGAGGGCGTCGCCGATGCGGTCGCCGATGCCCTGGAGCTGCTGCCGCGTCGCGCGCTCGCGCGCCGCGCGGACGGCGGGCGTGTCGACGATCGTGGGTTGCAGGCGCGGCACCTTGACCGGCGACGCACGGGTCGGGCCCGCGGCGCCGGCGCTCATCGGCGAGGGATGGTCGAACGACGCACCGCGCACCTGCGTGCTGCCCAGCTGCACCGGCGACAGCGACCGCGGCGGGCCGCCGAACGCGGTCGACAGCGAATCGGCGACCGCGCGGTACTTGCCCGCGTTGACCGACGAGATCGCGTACATGACGACGAAGAAGGCGAGCAACAGCGTGATGAGGTCGCCGTAGGGGATCGCCCACGCCTCGTGGTTCATGTGCTCTTCGTGGACGTGCCGGCGCGCCATCAGTGCAGGTATCCCGACAGGCGCGCCTCGATGTTGCGCGGGTTCTCGCCGCTCGCGATCGCGATGAGGCCTTCGATCAGCATCTCGCGCTCGGTCACCTGGTCGTTGATGACGCCCTTGAGCTTGGAGGCCATCGGCAGCAGCGCGAGGTTCGCCGAGCCGATGCCGTAGATCGTCGCGGTGAACGCGGCGGCGATGCCGTGGCCGAGGTGGCCCGGGTCGGCGAGGTTCTTCATCACCGCCATCAGGCCGAGCACCGCGCCGATGATGCCCAGCGTGGGCGCGTAGATGCCCATGCCCTCGAAGACCTTCGCGGCCTGCATGTCGCGATGCTGCTGGCTCTGCAGCTCGATCTCGAGCGTCTGCCGGATGGCGTCCGGCTCGCTGCCGTCGACCACCATCTGCAGGCCCTTGCGCAGGAAGTCGTCGTCGACCGAGTCGAGTTCGGGCTCCAGGCCGAGCAGGCCCTGGCGGCGCGCGACGTTGCTCCACTCCACGATGCGGCGGATCTGCGCGCCGCCGTCGCGCGGCGGCGGGCGGAACACCCAGCGCACGATGCGCATGGCTCGGCGGAACGTCGCCATCGGCGTCTGCACGAGGATCGCCGCGGTGGTGCCGAGGATCACGATCACGAAGGCCGCGGGCGACCACAGGCCGGAGAGCCCCGCGCCCTTGAGCACGCTGCCACCCATGAGCGCGGCGAGCGCGAGAACGACGCCGATGACCGAGAGCCTATCCATCGCATGGATTAACGGGCCGGCGGCGGCTTTCCTTGAGCGCGGCGAGCGCGGCCGCTTTCACGTTTCCGGCGCGCGGCTGAAGCGCGGGCGCTGGTTTGACCCGGCGCAAATGCGCGGCGCCGCGCGACGGCAGCATGGGTCCGTCGGCGCCGAACTCCCCCACGGGCGCCCTGGAGACCGCAGCATGAACAGCCTGATCACCCCGTTCGTCGAGACCCCGGCCGACGTCGAGCTCGACACCCATCACGCGCTCGGCGATGCGTCGGACCGCCTGGCCTACGGCATCACCCGCGGCCTGCGCTTCCTCGCCGACACGTTCTTCGCCAAGCGCTACGGCAACCGCGCCATCGTGCTGGAGACGGTGGCGGCGGTGCCGGGGCTGGTTGGTGCCGCGCTCATCCACCTGCGCTGCCTGCGCTGGATGAAGCACGACCACGGCTGGATCCGCGCGCTCATGGAGGAGGCCGAGAACGAGCGCATGCACCTGATGACCTTCGTCGAGATCGCGAAGCCGAACTGGGCCGAGCGTGCGCTGGTGCTGGTCGCGCAGGCCGCCTTCTTCCTGTTCTTCCTGGCGCTCTACCTGCTCTCGGCGCGCACCGCGCACCGGCTGGTGGGGTATTTCGAGGAGCAGGCGGTCATCAGCTACACGCAGTACCTCGAGGAGATCGACGCGGGCCGGGTCGAGAACGTCCCGGCACCGCCGATCGCGAAGGACTACTGGAAGCTGCCGGCGGACGCCCGGCTGCGCGAGGTCGTGGTCGCCGTCCGGGCCGACGAGGCCGGCCACCGCGACGTGAACCACGGCTTCGCTGACGAGCTGCGCCCGGTGCGGCCGGCGGTACGCGCCGCCTGATCGATCGTGCCGTCGGCCCGCCGGGCCGGCGGCTCAGCGGTGCATCAGCGGGTGCCGGCGCCGGTGGGTCATGAACCACAGCAGCTGCGCGACGACGAGCGTCGCCGCGACCATGGCCGCG
>NZ_BAAGAB020000007.1:0-68806 GCF_047159895.1 Lysobacter xanthus | reverse complement strand
GGACGCCTCCGCCGACATCCACGGCGAGATCGAGCGCATTCTGCACCGGCGGCAGCCGCGTGGATAGCCGGTGCCGTCGAGCTTCTCGTGGTGCGCCGCGGCGATGCGCGCGAGCTCGCCGAAGGGCGTGATGCGCCCGAGGATCTCTTCGCTGTGCAACGCGTGGCGCTTCACGGCCTCCCACTCGTCCGCGTCGAGCTTGCCCGGCTTGTCGAGGATGGTGTTGCTGACGCCGAGCTTGCCGACGTCGTGCAGCATCGCCGCGCGCCGCAGCCAGCGACGGCGGTCGGCATCGATCCCGAGGCGTTCGGCGATCGCGTCGGTGTAGTGGCCGACGCGCTCGCTGTGGCCCGCGGTGAACGGGCTCTTCGCGTCGATCACCGCACCGAAGGCCGCGGCGATCGCGTCGAGGTAGTCGTCGTCCAGCGGTACCGCATGGCCGCCCGGCTCCAGCGCCAGGACCGCCGCTTCCAGCTCGGCCGGTTCGCGCAGCGGTGCCCAGAACGCCGGGTCCGCCGCGGCCGCTTCGAACGCCGCGACGATCGCGGGATCGAACCACGTGCCCGCGCGCCCGCGCACCTCGGCGCGCGCGGCCGACTCGCCGCCCGAGAAGTGGAAGACGTCGACCACCTGCGCGAGCAGCGCGATGCGGGCACCGAGCGGGATCGCCTCGCCCGCGAGGCCGTCCGGCCGGCCGCTGCCGTCGTGGTGCTCGTCGAGCGCATGGATCGCGTCGGCGACCTCCGCGGGAAAGCGCAGTCGGCGCGCGATATCGGCGCCGCGCGTGCAGCGCGTCAGGATCAGGTCCTGCGCGATCCCATCGCCGTTGCGCACGATGTTCGCGAGTGCCGAGACGCGGCGCCACCAACCGGCGTGCGTGCCCGTGCGGCTCGCGATGAAGGCGAGCATGTCGGAGGTGCGCGTGCCGACCTGCTTGAAGTCGTGCTTGAACGCGCGATCGTCGGCCAGGTAGAGCTCGCAGATGCGCGCGGCATTGCTGCTGCAGCCGAGGTCCTTCAGCAGGATCGTGTAATAGAGCGACCACTGCGTGCCCGCATCGAGGCGTAGCTCGCGCGCGATGCGCATCCCGACCCAGCAGCTGCGCAGGCCGTGCCCCTTCGGCTGGCCCTCGGTGAGGTCCAGCGCATGGCTGAGGGCGCCGATCAGTTCGGCGAGCTTGAGGTCGGGCATGACGGCGCAGGCGGGCGGGCTCGGATCTTTATCGGCCGGCCCGCCCTCGGCTGCAGCCTCAGTCGAGGGTGGTCGCGTAGGCGCGCATCGCCGCGGCCAGCCAGGCCGCGAAGCCGGGCCGGAGCGCCTCGTAGCGGGCGACGAAATCCGGATGGCCCGTGTAGAAGTCGGCGAGCCCCGCATAGGCGGCCGCGTCGGGCGGACGGGGCCAGCTGCGTGCGATCCAGGCCCGATGGCGTGCCAGGAGGTCGCGGACGCGCGGGCTTTCCAGCGGCGCGTCGTCGTCCATCGCGGCCACGAGGCCGGCTTCGACCTCGCGCAGCTCCTCGAGGAAGCCGGCCTTCTCGTCCGCCGACCAGCTCGACATCGTCCTGCGTGAATGCTCGATGGTGCGCGCGGCGCGATCGCCGAAGCGCGCTTCCACTTCGGCCTCGTAGGCGGCCTGCTTCTCCGCGTCGAAGCCTTCGAACAATGCGTGGTCTTTCATTTCCGTCTCCTCGTCCAGGGTGGCGACCGTGCGGTCGATGGTCCGGAGGAGGCGATGCAGCTGCCCGAGGCGATCCTCGAAGCGCCGGCGATGCTCGAGCAGCGCGGCCTTCATGTCGAAGGCCGGATCGTCGAGGATCGCCGCGATCGTCGCGAGTTCGAAGCCGAGCTCGCGGAAGAACAGGATCTGCTGCAGGCGCAGCAGCTCCGCGCGTCCGTACCAGCGGTAGCCGTTCGAGCCGACCTCGGCCGGCACGAGCAGGCCGATCGCGTGGTAGTGGTGCAGCGTGCGAACGCTGACCCCCGAGACCTTCGCCAGTTGCTTGACCGTGCGCATCCGCATCGCTCCATCCGTGGGCGACAGGCTCGGGGCTGACGCCGCGTGAGGGTCAAGCCCCGGCGATCGGTTACTCGACCGTCACCGACTTCGCGAGGTTGCGCGGCTTGTCCACGTCGGTGCCGCGGGCGAGGGCCGCGTGGTAGGCGAGCATCTGCACCGGGATCGCGTGGACGATCGGCGAGAGGACGCCGACATGGCGCGGGGTGCGGATCACGTGCACCTGCTCGGACTCGCCGAACTGGCTGTCCGCATCGGCGAAGACGAACATCTCGCCGCCGCGCGCGCGCACTTCCTGGATGTTGCTCTTCACCTTCTCCAGCAGCGCGTCGTTCGGCGCGATCACCACCACCGGCATCGCCTCGTCCACCAGCGCGAGCGGCCCGTGCTTGAGCTCGCCGGCCGGATAGGCCTCGGCGTGGATGTAGGAGATTTCCTTCAGCTTGAGCGCGCCTTCGAGCGCGATCGGGTAGTGCACGCCGCGGCCGAGGAACAGCGCGTGGTGCTTCGGCGCGAAACGCTCGCTCCAGGCAGTGACCTGTGGCTCAAGGTTCAAGGCGTGCTGGATGCTGCCCGGCAGCTGGCGCAGCGCGTCGATGTAGCCCGCCTCCTGCGTCTCGTCCAGGCGGCCCTGCAGCTTCGCGAGCGTGCAGGTCAGGGTGAACAGCGCGACCAGCTGCGTGGTGAACGCCTTGGTGGACGCGACGCCGATCTCGGCGCCCGCACGCGTGTAGTAGACGAGCCGGCTGGCGCGGGGGATCGCGCTCTCGGGCACGTTGCAGATCGACAGCGTCCTGTCGTGGCCGAGCGACTTCGCGTACTTGAGCGCTTCCATCGTGTCGAGCGTCTCGCCCGACTGCGAAATGGTGACGATCAGGTTCTTCGGATTGGCCACGGCCTCGCGGTAGCGGTACTCGCTCGCGATCTCGACCGAGCACGGCAGCTTCGCGATCGATTCGATCCAGTAGCGCGCGGTGAGGCCCGCGTAGTAGCTGGTGCCGCAGGCGAGGATCTGCACGCCCTCGACGTCGCGCAGCACGTCCGCCGCGCCGTCACCGAACAGCTCCGCCACGAAGCGGCCCTCGTCGGTCAGCGCCTCGATCGTGTCGGCGACCGCGCGCGGCTGCTCGTGGATCTCCTTCTGCATGAAGTGCCGGTACGGACCGAGCTCCAGCGAGGCGAGCGAGACGTCGGAGACGTGGATGCCGCGCTCGATCAGCGCGCCCGCGCCGTCGAAGATGCGCACGCCGTCGCGCGTGACGTCGGCGGTGTCGCCTTCCTCGAGGAAGATCACGCGACGCGTCGCCTGGATGATGGCCGAGACGTCGCTCGCGACGAAGTTCTCGCCGTCACCGAGTCCGACCAGCAGCGGGCAGCCCATGCGCGCGGCGACCATGCGGTCGGGTTCCTGCCGGCTCACCACCGCCAGCGCATACGCGCCGTGCAGTTCGCGCACCGCCTGCTGCACGGCGCCGAGCAGGTCGGCGCCGTCCTTCAGGTAGGAATGGATGAGGTGGGCGATGACTTCGGTGTCGGTCTGCGACTCGAAGACGTAGCCCATCGCACGCAGCTTCTCGCGCTGCTGCTCGTGGTTCTCGATGATGCCGTTGTGCACCAGCGCGACGCCGTGGCTCGTATGCGGATGCGCATTGGTCTCGGTCACGCCGCCGTGCGTCGCCCAGCGCGTGTGGCCGATACCGATGCGGGCGTGGAAGCCTTCCTGGAGCGCGGCGGCCTCCATCTCGGCGACGCGGCCGGTACGGCGCACCCGCCGGACGTCGTTGCCGTCCAGCACCGCGATGCCGGCCGAGTCGTAGCCGCGGTATTCGAGCCGCTTCAGGCCTTCGACAAGGACGGGAACCACATCGCGATCCGCGATCGCACCAACGATGCCGCACATAAAGGACTGCTCCTCGGACAAGGCGCCTAGTGTACCGGCCGGACTGTCCGGACGCCGTCCGCGTCCGCTGTCCGCGGACGTTCGCCGCCACCCATTCATCCTTGAGAATCAAAGGCTTGGCATTGGCACGATCCCTGCTTAACGACAGGCAATCGTCCCGTTCAGCATACCCATGGCCATCCGCGACACTTCCGCCCAGGACATCCGCGTCGACACCACCGAGCCGGGGCGTGCCCGGCGGCGCCTGCTGGTGGCCGGCGGCGGCATCGCGCTCGCGCTGCTCCTCGCCTTCGGGGTGGCGGCGCGCTTCACCGGCTCGCGCTCGGTCGACGCCGACCGCGTGCGCATCGCGGAGGTCACCCGCGGCACGCTGGTGCGCGATGCCTCGGTCAACGGCCGGGTCGTCGCCGCGGTCAGCCCGACGCTGTACGCGCCGGTCGCCGCAAGCGTCGTCTTCGAGAAGCGCGCGGGCGACACGGTGAAGCAGGGCGAGATCCTCGCGCGGCTGGTGTCGCCGGAACTGGAGAGCGAACTCGCCCGCGAGCGCTCGACGCTGCAGCAGCTCGAGTCGCAGACCGGCACCGCACGGATCTCCGCCTCGCGCAGCCGGCTCGATGCACAGAAGGAGGCCGACGAGGCCGCGATCGCGCTGCAGGCCGCGCAGCGCGACTTGCAGCGCATCGAGCGCGGCTTCAGGGGGGGCGCGCTCGCCGAGATCGACTACCTGCGCGCGCAGGATGCGCTGAAGACGGCGCAGGTGCGCCACCGCAATGCCGTGCGCGCCGCGCAGCTCACCGGCACCAGCGCCGGCTTCAGCGTGCGCACCAGCGCCGAGGAAGCGCAGCGCCAGCGCCTGGTCGTGATGGAGATGCAGCGCCGCGTCGACGAGCTCAACGTGCGTGCGCCGATCGATGGCGTGATCGGCACGACCCTGGTCGCCGACCGCGCCGTGGTGCCCGCGAACGCTGCGATCCTCACCGTCGTCGACCTCTCCAGGCTCGAGGTCGAGCTCGAAGTGCCCGAGACCTATGCCGAGGACCTCGGCCTCGGCATGACCGCGCAGGTGCAGGTCGGCGCCGCGACCGCCAACGCGACGATCTCGTCGATCTCGCCCGAAGTGGTGAACCGGCAGGTGCTCGCACGCGTGCGCTTCGCCGACGGCAAGCAACCCCCCGGCCTGCGCCAGAACCAGCGCGTGACCGCGCGCGTGCTGATCGAGGAGCGCCCGAACGTCGTGATGGTCGAGCGCGGCCCGTTCGTCGACACCGGTGGCGGCCGCTATGCCTACGTCGTCGACGGCGACACGGCGATCCGCCGGCCAATCCGCGTCGGCGCCAGCAGCATCTCCGCCGTCGAGATCGTCGACGGCGCCAAACCCGGCGACCGCATCGTCGTCGCCGGCAGCGACCTCTTCGGCGATGCCGAGAAAGTCACCCTCTCCCGTTGATCCGCACGCAAAGGACTCCGCCATGCTCCGCATGACCCAGCTCAGCAAGGTCTACCGCACCCACATGATCGAGACCCACGCGCTGCGCGGGCTCGACATCCACGTCCGCGAGGGCGAGTTCGTCGCCGTCACCGGCCCCTCCGGCTCCGGCAAGACGACGTTCCTCAACATCGCGGGCCTGCTCGAGGACTTCACCGGCGGCGAGTACCTGCTCGACGGCGTCGACACGCGCGGGCTCGACGACAACAGGCGCTCGCGGCTGCGCAACGAGAAGATCGGCTTCATCTTCCAGGGCTTCAACCTGATTCCCGACCTCAACCTCTTCGACAACGTCGACGTGCCGCTGCGCTACCGCGGCCTGCCCGCGGCCGAGCGCAAGCGGCGCATCGAGGAAGCCCTCGGCCAGGTCGGGCTGTCGTCGCGCATGAAGCATTTCCCCGCCGAACTCTCGGGCGGCCAGCAGCAGCGCGTGGCGATCGCACGCGCGCTGGCCGGCAGCCCGCGCCTGCTGCTCGCCGACGAACCCACGGGCAACCTCGACTCGCAGATGGCGCGCGGCGTGATGGAACTGCTCGAGGAGATCAATGCCAAGGGCACCACGATCGTGATGGTCACGCACGACCCGGAGCTGGCGGCGCGCGCGCAACGCAACATCCACATCATGGACGGCCTGGTCACCGACATCAGCGCGGCGACCGCGCTGCACGCGGTCACGCACGCCGCCTCGCAGGCCTGAGGACGCGACCATGTTCGCCTACTACCTGAAACTCGGCGTCCGCAACCTGCGGCGCAATCCGGTGCTGACCGCGCTCATGGTGCTGACCCTCGCCGTCGGCGTCGCCGCGAGCATGGCGTCGCTGACGCTGCTCTACGTGATGAGCGGCGACCCGATCCCGGGCAAGTCCGATCGCCTGTTCGTGCCCTTGCTCGACAATGCGCCGCTGCAGCAGCCCAACCCCAGCAAGGATCCGCCGGACCAGCTCACCTACCGCGATGCGACCGCTCTGAAGGCATCCGGCAAGAGCCCGCACGCGACGTCGATCCTCGGCATCGGCGGCTCGGTGCGGACAGGACGCATCGGCGACCGTCCGCAGCTGATCGAGAGTGCCGCGGCGGTCAATACCGACTTCTTTCCCATGTTCGAGGTGCCGTTCGACAAGGGCGGGCCGTGGAGCGCGTCCGACGACCAGCGCGGCGGCAACGTGGCGGTGATCAGCCGCAAGCTCGCCGCGAAGGTGTTCGGCGACGTGGACCCAGTCGGCAAGACGCTGCACTTCGAGAACCGCGATTACACGGTCACCGGCGTCATGGCCAAGTGGGAGCCGTTGCCCAAGTACTACCGCCTCATCGGCGGCAACACGCTCGCGTGGGAGGACATCTATGTGCCCTTCAACAACGCCATCGCCAATGAGATGGACCCGCAGGGGAGCGTCGATTGCAACATCAGCGGCGATCTCAAGCCCGGCTACCAGGGCCTGATGGAATCGGAATGCGTCTGGGTGCAGTTCTGGGTGGAACTCAAGAGCGCCGCCGACCGTGACGGCTATATGCAGTTTCTCGACGGCTACGTCAACGAGCAGAAGAAGCTGGGCCGGTTCCAGCGCCCGCTCAACAACCGCCTGCACAGCGTGATGCAGTGGCTGGACAAGCAGGAGGTGGTCGGCGACGACAGCCGCCTGCAGACCTGGCTCGCCTTCGGCTTCCTGCTCGTCTGCCTGGTCAACGTGATTGGCCTGCTGCTGGCGAAGTTCACCGCGCGCAGCGGCGAGATCGGTGTCCGGCGCGCACTCGGGGCGCCGCGTCGCGAGGTGTTCAAGCAGTACCTGACCGAGTCGGGGGTCATCGGCGTGCTCGGCGGCGTGCTCGGCATCGCGCTCACCTTCGGCATCCTCGCCCTCATGTCCGCGCAGTCCGAACAGATCGCCGCGATGGCCCGCGTGGACGGGGTGATGTTCGCCACGGCGCTGGTGCTGTCGCTCGCCGCCAGCCTCCTCGCCGGCCTGCTGCCCACCTGGCGTGCCTGCCAGGTGCGCCCGGCCGTCCAGCTCAAGTCGCAGTAAGGGGAACGCCATGGAAATCCGTCCCATCCTGTCCTCGCTGCTGCGCAGCAAGACCGGCGCCGTCCTGATCGCCGCGCAGATCGCGCTGACCCTCGCGATCATCGCGAACGCGCTCTACATCGTGAAGGACCGCGTCGACCGCGCGAACCGGCCTGCCGGCATCGACGAGGCCAATACGTTCTACCTGTTCTTCGCGGGCAGCTCGCGCCCGCCGGATGCCGAAGCGATGCAGCAGCGCGACGTCGAGACGCTGCGCGCACTGCCGGGCGTGGTCGACGCGGCGTGGGTGAACCAGTTCCCGATGACACGCAGCGGTTCCTCGCTGTCGGTCACCACCCACCCCGAGGACGAGTCGTCGGGCCTCGGTGGCGCGATGTACTACACGCCCGGCCCGCTGACGAAGGCGTTCGGGGTGAAGATCATCGAGGGTCGCGACTTTCGCGCGGACGACGTCCGCACGATCGATCCGGAGAAACAGGAGATCGCCGCGGACAAGGTGATCCTCACCCAGCAGCTCGCCAAGCGCCTGTGGCCGGACGAGACCCGGTACGTCGGCCGCACGGTCCACCTGGGCAGCGGCAGCGACGCGACGCCCATGCAGGTCGTGGGCATCGTCGAGCGCCTGATCAGCCCGTTCGCCCAGCGCACCGACGAGAACGCCTACAGCGGCTTCGTGCTGCCCGTGCGTGCGATCGTCGCGCAGTCGAGCTACGTGGTCCGCGCGGAGCCGGGGCAACGCGATCGCGTGATGCGCGCGGCGGAGGATGCGCTCTCCAAGCTGCGAGACGACCGGGTGCTGATCCGCAACATCTCGACCGACGAGGCTCGTGAAAATCGTTACCAGGCCGAGAAGTCCGTTGCCGGCATGCTGGTCGCGGTGACGATCGGCTTGCTGCTGGTGACCGGCAGCGGCATCGTCGGCCTGGCGAGCCTGTGGGTCACGCAGCGTCGCAAGCAGATCGGCGTGCGCCGCGCGCTCGGTGCACGCAAGGTCGACATCCTGCGTTACTTCCTCGTCGAGAACGCGATGATCACCACGATCGGCGTGGTGCTGGGCATCGCCCTGGCCCTCGGCCTGAACCAGCTGCTGGTGAGCAAGCTCGAACTGCCGCGCCTGCCGCTCGCGTATCTCGGCTACGGCATGCTGACGCTCTGGGGCTTGGGCATACTGGCGGTGTACGGGCCGGCATCGCGCGCGGCGTCGGTGCCCCCGGCGATCGCGACGCGCAGCGCGTGAGGCCCGTCAGGAAACCGACGTCCAGCCACTCCCGTGCCCGCCTCGCCGCGGGCACGGCTTCCGGGGAAGCGCAGTACTGATGGCCCGCGTGCTCGTCATCGACGACAACCCGGCGGTCGCGACCGCCCTCGACGTGCTGTTCTCGCTGCACGACATCGGGACGCTCGCCGCCACGTCGCCCGAGGCGGGCCTCGCGCTCCTCGAACGCGAGCCGGTCGACCTGGTCGTGCAGGACATGAACTTCCATGCCGACACCACGTCGGGCGAGGAGGGCCGCGCGCTGTTCGCGGCGATCCGCGCGCGGCATCCGGACCTGCCGGTGATCCTGTTGACGGCCTGGACGCACCTGGAGGCCGCGGTCGACCTCGTGCGCGCCGGCGCCGCCGACTACCTCGGCAAGCCCTGGGACGATCGCAAGCTGCTCGCCTCGGTCAACAACCTGCTCGAGCTCTCGCAGGCCCGGCAGGAGATCGGCCGCCGGCTGCAGTCGGAGAAGCGTCGTCGCGACGCGCTGGCCCGCGACTTCGACCTGCGCGGCGTGGTGTTCGCCGATGCGGCCACCGAAGCCGCGCTGTCGCTGACCGGCCAGGTCGCGCGCTCGGAGCTTCCGGTGCTGATCACCGGGCCGAACGGCGTGGGCAAGGAGAAGTTCGCCGAGATCGTGCATGCGAATTCCGCCGTGCGCGACGGCCCGTTCGTGGCGCTCAACTGCGGCGCGCTGCCGGGCGAGCTCATCGAAGCCGAGCTGTTCGGCGCGGAGGCCGGCGCCTACACGGGCGCGACGCGGGCGCGCGAGGGCAAGTTCGAGGCCGCGGACGGCGGCACGCTGTTCCTCGACGAGATCGGCACGCTGCCACCGGCGGGGCAGGTCAAGTTGCTGCGCGTGCTGGAGACGGGGCGCTTCGAGCGGCTCGGCGGCAACCGCGAGCGCACCGTCAAGGTGCGGGTCGTCAGCGCGACGAATGCAGACCTGCCGTCGATGATCGCCGCCGGCCAGTTCCGGCAGGACCTCTTCTATCGACTCAACGCCGTGGAGGTGCGCGTGCCCGCGCTCGCCGCGCGCACCGACGACATCCTGCCGCTCGCACGGCATTTCCTGCCGGCGGGCAAGCGCCTGGAGTCCGATGCCGAACGCGCGCTGCTCGCGCATGCCTGGCCGGGCAACGTCCGGGAACTGCGCAACGTGGTGCAGCGCGCGGCCCTGCTGGCGCGGGGCGACGGCATCGGCGCCGGCGATCTCGGTCTGCCCGCACCTCCGGCCGTCGCTGCCGGGGACGAGCCCGACCGCGACGCCATCGAAGCCGCGCTCGCCCGCCACGCAGGCGTGGTCGCACAGGCCGCGGCCGACCTCGGCATGAGCCGGCAGGCGCTCTACCGGCGCATGGACCGGCTCGGGATTGCGCGGTGACCGCGTCGATCGCTGCGGCCGACGGACACCCGGCATGCGTGCCCTGCGTCGCCTGCCGCTGACCGTCCGCTTCACCGGCGTCGCCGCGCTGCACGTGCTGGCGACCGCCGGCGTCGCGTTGCTGCTCGACCGCTACGTGCTGACGCGCCCGGCGCTCGCCGTCGTGCTGGCCGTGCTCCTCGATCTCCCGCTGCTCGCCTTCCACGTGCGCCGCCTGCTCGCACCGGCGCATTCGCTGTTCCGCGCGCTCGCGGGCACGGTGGCGAGCTACCGCGATGGCGACTTCAGCTTCGGCCTCACGTGGGACGGCGAAGGCGAGCTGCGCGAACTCGTCGACAGCCACAACGCGCTCGGCGACGTCCTGCGCGAGCAGCGCGTAGCGCTGGTGCAACGCGAGCTGCTGCTCGACACGATGGTGCAGAACACGCCCGTCTCGATGGTGCTGGTCGGCCCGTCCGGTCACGTCGTGCACGGCAACCTCGCCGCACGTCGCATGCTCGGCGAGGGGCGGCGGCTGGAGGGGCGCCTGTTCGCCGACCTGCTGGTGGACGTGCCCGAAGCGCTGCGCGACGCCTTCGACCGCGGCGGCGATGCGATGTTCACGGTGGGCGAGGGCGACGACGAGGAGGTCTACCACCTGTCGCGTCGCCAGTTCCGGCTCAACGGCCGCGCGCACGAACTCGTGCTGCTGCGCCAGCTCACCGCGGAACTGAGGCGGCAGGAAGTGCAGACGTGGAAGAAGGTCATCCGCGTCATCTCGCACGAGCTCAACAATTCGCTCGCGCCGATCGCCTCGCTCGCGCACTCCGGCGCCGAACTGCTGCGGCGCGGGCAGCACGAGAAGCTGCCGGTCGCGCTCGCCACGATCGAGGAGCGCGCCCGCCACCTCGAAGGTTTCATCCGCGACTACGCGCGTTTCGCGAAGCTGCCCGCGCCGCGGCTGGAGCCGGTCGAGTGGTCGCGCTTCCTCGCCCAGCTGCACTCGCAGGTCGCGTTCCGCGGCGTGCACGACGTGGACGGCGTCGCACGCATCGACGTCGCGCAGATGGAGCAGGCACTGCTCAACCTGCTGCGCAATGCGCACGAGGCCGGCGGCGCGGCGGACGACGTGGAACTCCTCCTGCGGCGCGTGCCGGACGGCTGGCGGATCGACGTGCTCGACCGCGGGCAGGGCATGAACGAGGCCGTGCTCGCCAATGCGCTGCTGCCGTTCTATTCGACCAAACGCAATGGCACCGGCCTCGGGCTGGCACTCGTGCGCGAGATCGCCGAAGCGCATGGCGGCCGCGTCGCCCTCGCCAATCGCGAAGGCGGCGGGCTCTGCGTCTCGATGACCGTTCCGGCCTGACGACGCACCATTACTTCCGCGGGGTCGTGCGCACCTCCTGCAGGCCGCCGGTTTCCACCGCGCCGCTGAGCTGCAGGTCCTGCTGGCGCCAGTAGCCTGCGAACGCGCTGCGGCCTTCGCCGTAGAGGTCTGCGGCCGAGGGTGCCGTCGCGTTCGCGTAGGCGGCGGCATTGCTGCCGGTCTGCAGGCCGAAGGCCCCGCCCTCGGGCCGACCGCCGATCTCGAGCTTGCCGCGCTGGAAGCCGAGGTGGCTGCCGGTCATCTTCGACTGGAACAGCCGGATGGCGCCTTCCGTACGTGGCTGCGCGACGGCGTCGCCATAGCGGGCGTAGAAATCCTCGCCCTGCGCGACGGCCTCGTCGCGTTCGGCGGGCGTGAGCTCCGACCACAGCTTCTCGCGCACCAGCAGCAGGCGCTTCGTGCCGCGCTCGGCGGCGAGGTCGGACCAGACGTAGGCCTGCACCCGGTCCTTCGGCACGCCCGTGCCCTGCCAGTACATCAGCGCCAGCGCGTGCTGGGAGAACTTGTCGGCATAGGACGCCGCGATACGGAACTGCTCGGCGGCGGCCGTCGCATCGCCGCGCACCCATGCCTTGAGCCCGGCGAGCCGCGCCGTCTCGTTGGGCTTGCCCTTGGCGCTGCCTTCCAGCGCCTGCAGGTCGTGGAAGGTCATGCGCGTGAGGCTGAGGGCCTCGTCCGCACGCGCCGGGCCGGGCAGCGCGAGCGCCGCCACGAGGATCGCCGTACTCCACACACCCACTGCGTTCATGCGCGTTCTCCTGTCCGTGGTCGACGCGGACCGGCCGCGCCAGCGCCGTTGTAACGCAAGCCGCGCAGGATGACGACGGTCGCGCCGCCGAAGCGGCATGATCCGGATCCGAACACCGTCGTGACCGCCCGATCGATGAGCTCGCCACCGTCCGTATCGTTCGCGACCGCGCTCCGCGTCTGGGCGCGCATCGGCTGGCTCGGCTTCGGCGGCCCGGCCGGGCAGATCGCGCTGATGCATCGCGAACTCGTCGAGCGTCACCGCTGGATCAGCGAGCCGCGGTTCCTGCACGCGCTGAACTACTGCATGTTGCTGCCGGGCCCCGAGGCGCAGCAGCTCGCCGTGTACGTCGGCTGGCTGATGCACCGGCTGCGCGGCGGCCTCGCCGCCGGCGTGCTGTTCGTGCTGCCGGGTGTGCTCGTGCTGGGTGCCCTGAGCGCGCTCTACGTCCGTTTCGGGCACGTGCCGGCCGTCGACGCGCTGTTCTTCGGCCTCAAGGCGGCGGTGCTGGCGGTCGTGGTCGAGGCGGTGTTGCGCATCGGGCGACGTGCGCTGAAGACGCGCTTCCTGATGGCGGTGGCCGTCGTCGCCTTCCTCGCGATCTTCGCCTTCGGCGTGCCGTTTCCCGCGCTCGTGCTCGGCGCCGCGGCGGCGGGCCTCATCGCGCGACGGCTGCGGCGGTCCTGGCTACCTGCGCCGACCGTGGACGATGCGCAGGCCGATGCGCACTACGTGGTCGACCGCATGCTCGCCCGCGGCGATGCGCCGCATACGCGGCCCTCGCACCTGCGGGCGGCGCTGCTCGCGATCGGGATGCTCGCACTCTGGATCGCGCCGGTGCTGGCGGCCGTCGCCTGGCTGGGGCCGACGCACGTGGTCGCCGCCGAGGGCCGCTTCTTCGGGCAGGCCGCCGTGCTGACCTTCGGCGGTGCGTATGCGGTACTCGCCTACGTGGCGCAGCGCGCGGTCGAATCGTTCGGCTGGCTGCGCCCGGGCGAAATGATCGACGGGCTCGCGCTCGCGGAGACGACGCCCGGCCCGCTGATCATGGTCGTGCAGTTCGTCGGCTTCGTCGCTGCCTACCGCGCGCCCGGCGGGCTCGATCCGTGGCTCGCCGCGGTGCTCGGCGCGCTGATGACGACATGGGTGACGTTCGTCCCCAGCTTCCTCTTCATCTTCGTCGGCGCGCCTTACGTGGAGTCGTTGCGGCGCCACGCCGGCCTGCACGCGGCGCTGTCCGCGATCACCGCGGCGGTGGTGGGCGTCGTGCTCAACCTGTCGGCGTGGTTCGCGGTGCACACGCTGTTCGGCCGCACGACCGCGCTGCGTTCGGGACCGTTGCGGCTCGACGTGCCGGTCTGGTCGACCCTCGACCCCGGCGCGCTGGTGCTCGGCACGCTCGCGATGCTCGCGCTGCAGCGTTTCCACATCGGGCTGGCGCGCGTGCTCGCCGGATGCGCGCTCCTCGGCGCGGCGTATCGCCTGGCGATCGCCTGACCGCACCGTGGCGCGCCGGGCGTGACGCGGCGCGGGCGGTTTATTCGATGTCCGGATCCGACAGCAGCAGCGCGGCCGCGGCGGCCGCCCACCATGGCCGGGCGCCCGCCGCGACCGTGGGGTCGAGATGCACCTGGCGCCCGTCGACCACGTCGACCAGCATCAGGCTGCGCGCCGGTTCGCCGACGATGTACCCGGTCGGGCTGGCGAGCGGCAGCGACGTGCCTTCCAGCGCGCGCGTGCTGCGCACGGGCAGTGGCGCGGTTTCTGGAAGCTCCAGTCGGCCTTCGAGGTCGCCGCCGGTGCGGGCGAGCGTGAGCCGGCCGCGGCGGTCGCCGTCGCGCAGTTCGCAGTCGAGCAACGGACCGGCGAGGCGGGTGAGGTCGACGCTCAGCCGTTGCGCATCGCCGCGGCCAGCGGTCCACGCGCGGTTGACGCAGGCGACTTCGATCGTGGGCGCATCCGACGATTGCAGCGAGAACGCGTAGCGGCGCGCGGCGCGCCCGACGTCCGCCCCGCCGAGCGGCACCGCCCAGGCGAACGTGCCGCCGTCGTCGACCTCGCGGGCCGTGTACGGCCCGATCGACACCGGCTGCCCGGCGCGGCGCGGCGAGATGCCGCGCACGTCGAGCACGGTGGCGGACGCGGCGAGGCTCGCGGGGTGTTGCACGCGCGCGGCGGTGCAGGCGGACAGCAGCGGCGCGAGCGCGAGTGCGCAGGCGAGGGTGACGTAGGTACGCGGCATCGATCGGCCTCCGGACGGTGGCCGCAGCCTAGGACGACCGCGCGCGGGCGACGCGACCGTCCATCGTCACGCCACGGCCGGTTCAGCGGCCGTTCGCGGCCCCGACGCGGCGCCGGATGCGCTTACTTGGGCGTCTTGCGCGGACGCTGCCAGCCTTCCAGCGTCGACTGCCGCGCGCGCGCGATCGTCAGCTCGCCCGCCGGCGCGTTCTTGGTCACGACCGAGCCCGCCGCGATCGTCGCCCCGCGCCCGATCGTGACCGGCGCGACCAGCGCGCTGTTCGAGCCGATGAAGGCCTCGTCCTCGATGGTGGTGCGGTGTTTGTTCGCGCCGTCGTAGTTGCAGGTGATCGTGCCGGCGCCGACGTTGACCTTCGTGCCGATCACCGCATCACCGACGTAGCTCAGGTGATTGGCCTTGCTCGACACGCCCATCAACGTGTTCTTGGTCTCGACGAAGTTGCCGATGTGCACGCCGTCGGCGAGCACCGTCCCCGGCCGCAGCCGCGCGAACGGGCCGATGCTCGCGGCGCCCTCCACGACGACGCCCTCGAGGTCGCAGTGCGCGCGCACCTCGGTGCCCGGGCCGAGCTTCACGTCCTTCAGCCGGCAGAACGGACCGATGCGCACGCCGTCGCCGAGCTCGACGTCGCCCTCGAGGATCACGTCCACGTCGATCTCCACGTCCATGCCGACATGCACCGTGCCGCGCTGGTCGAAGCGTTCGGGATCGGCGAGGCTCGCGCCGGCGACGCATAGCGCCTGCGCGCGACGGCGCTGCAGCGCGCGCTCGAGCTGCGCCAGCTGCCAGCGGTCGTTCGCGCCTTCGACCTCCACGGGATCGTCGACCAGCACGATCTCGGCGGGATCGAATTCGTCCGCCGCGGAGGCGAAGACGTCGGTGAGGTAGTACTCGCCCTGCGCATTGTCGTTCGACAGGCGCGCGAGCCAGCGCGCCAGCGGCGCGGCATCGGCGACGAGGATGCCGGTGTTGACGGTGGTGAGCTCGCGTTCGTCGTCGCTCGCGTCCTTGTGCTCGACGATGCGTGCGACCTTGCCGGCGGCGTCGCGGATGATGCGGCCGTAGCCGGTCGGATCGTCGAGTTCGGCGGCCAGCATCGCGATGCGGCCCTCGGCAGCCAGCAGTCGCGTGAGCGTCTCGGTGCGGATCAGCGGCACGTCGCCGTAGAGCACCAGCACGCGCGCCTCGCCGTCGAGCTGCGGCATCGCCTGCTGCACCGCATGGCCGGTGCCGAGCCGCACCGTCTGCTCGACCCAGTCGAGGTCGTCCTGGCCGTCGAACGCCGCGCGCACCTGCTCGCCGCCGTGGCCGTAGACCACGTGGATGCCCACCGGCTGCAGCGTGCGCGCGGTATCGACGACGTGCTGCAGCATCGGCCGGCCCGCGACCGTCTGCAGGACCTTCGGCCGCGCGGACTTCATGCGCTTGCCTTCGCCGGCGGCGAGGATGACGACGTGCAGGGGAGCGGCCATGGCGGGTTCGGCGGGGGCGAGGGCGACCGATTCTAGCGGCGCAGGCCCTGCGGCCGGCGTCGTCGTCGTGGGCGGCCGCCGGCCGAGGCCCTAGGATGCGCGCCATGTCCGCATCTCCCGCCTCGCCTCCGGGCGGCATCGCGCTGCAGCGCCGCCTCGTCGAGGCGGGCCTGTTCGCCTGCGTCGCCGGCCTGCTGGTACACCGCACCTGGCAGGCGCTGCCGGCCGCGCGCTTCGGCGAGTCGCTGGCGCTCGCGGCGCTATGGGCGGGACTGGCCGCGCTGCTCGCGCGCCTGCGTCCGCTGCGCATGGCCGAGGCGACCGCGTGGATCGGCGCCCTTGCGCTCGTCGTGATGGCCGGACCGGGGCCGGTGCTGGCCTCGTTGCTCGTCGTGGCGGCCGCGATCGCGTTGGGCCGGCTGCTCGTGGCGGACACGGCCATCGCCTTCGTCGTCGGCGCCGGCCTCATCGCCGGAGCCGTTGGCTGGGTGCTGCCGTGGCCCGTGCACCGCAGGGCGGTCTACGTCCCCCTGCTGTTGCTCGTCGTCGTGGCGCGGCGGCGCGACGTGGCGGCCTCGTTCGCGGATGCGCTCGCACGGACCCGCGCATCGATCGACGCGGCGCCGCGCGCGGCCGCGTTGGGTCTGCTGGCCGTCGGTCTCGCATCGACGGGTGCCTGGCTGCCCACGCTTCAGTACGACGATCTCGCCGGCCACCTCGCGCTGCCCTGGCAACTGATGCGGAACGGCCGGTACGCGATCGATGCGACGCATCAGGTGTGGGCCCTCGCGCCGTGGGCGGGCGACGTCCTTCACGGCGTCGTGCAGGTGGTCGCCGGGGCGGAGGCGCGCGGGCCGTGGAACGTCGCCTGGCTGCTCGCCTGCGTGGCGCTGGTCCATCGCATCGCGGGTGCACTGGGTGCGCCGGTCGCGCTTCGCTGGGCGGCGGTCCTGCTCGTCGCGACATTGCCTCCGGTGATCGCGCTGGTCGGCGGCATGCAGACCGAACTGCCGGCCACCGTGGCGATGCTGGCGCTGCTGGGCCTCGCGCTGGCACCGCAAGTACCGCGCAGCCTGCCCGGCATCGCCGTCCTCGCGGGATTCCTCGCGGCATTGAAGATCCTGCATCCCGTGGCCGCGCTCGGCGCACTGCTGTTCGCGACCGTCCGCGCGCGGCCGTGGACGGCGAAGGCCGTTGCAACGGCCGCGCTGCTGCTCGTGCTCGTCGGCGGTTCGAGCTATGCCTGGGCCGCGTGGCGGTGCGGAAATCCGGTGCTGCCGCTGTTCAACGACGTCTTCCGGTCGCCGTGTTTTGCACCCGTCGCGTTCGCCGATGCGCGCTGGCAGTCGGTGCCCGGCCTGCCGCGTGCATGGTCGATGACCTTCCTCACCTCGAAACACCTCGAAGGCTTCGACGGCGGCCTCGGTTTCGCGCTGGTCGCGCTCGCGGGCGCGGCGGTGGTGGCACTGCTCGACCGCCGCACCCGCGTGCCGATGCTGTGCGCGCTCGTCGCGATCGCCGTGCCGATGGGCGTCGTCGCGTATGCGCGCTACGTCGTGCCGGGTGTCGTCCTGCTCGTTCCGGTCGCCGTCGCGGCGATCGCGCGCACCCTGCCGCAACGGCGCGCGATGGGCCTGCTGCTCGCACTGGCGTTGCTCGACCTCGCCTTCCAGTCGAATTCGCAATGGATGCTGCACACGGGCGCGGTGAAACGCGCCGTCGCGGCCGGCGGTCGCGACGCGCCGGTGGTGGCGCGCTATGCGCCCGAGCGCCTGCTCCTCGCCCGCGTGCGCGAGCGCACGCCGGAGCTCGTCGTCCTCGATCTCGGCGGCGCCGCGCAGGCCGAGATGGCCGGTCACGGACGCACCACGCTCTGGTACGACCCGGCGCTGCATGCCGGCGCGCGGGCCGCCGATCGCGACGCGACGGGCGCCGCCTGGGCGCGCCTGCTGCGCGACGAGCGCATCGGCGGCGTCCTGCTGCGTGCCCCCGATGCGACGCCGGCGCGCCGTGCCGGGCTCGCCCGGGCCGGCGCCCACCTCGCGATGACCGAGGGCCCTGTAGAGTTCTGGGCCCTTCCGACCCGCCCCACCGAATGAGCCTGAGCCGACAGAGCCGCGCCTACCTCACGATCGGCCTCGTGCAATGGCTGGTCGACTGGGCGCTCGTCGTCGCGCTGACGCATGCGGGCATGGCGATCGAACCGGCGAACGTGCTCGGCCGCATCGCGGGTGCGTCGCTCGGGTTCTGGATGAACGGGCGCTTCACCTTCGGCGGCGACGAGACGACGATGGGGAGCACGCAGTTCACGCGCTTCGTCGTGATGTGGATCGCGACGACGATCGTGAGCACGTGGTCGCTCGGCGTGATCGACCAGTACGTCGGCCTGCACTGGGCGTGGCTCGCCAAGCCCGCCGTGGAGTTCGTGCTGGGCGTCGTCGCGTTCCTGCTCTCGCGACACTGGGTCTATCGACGCTGACATCGCGTCGCCTTGAAGCGCCGTTCATCGCCGGCGCGCTACATCCGTCTCCAGTCGGTCGCGTTCGGGCCGATAGCCGTGGCGAGGGCCGCGGCACCGGAGGTGATGCGATGGTTGACGTACGGCAGGGCGCGTCCGCCGAACTCTGGCAGGCGCTGGTGCACGAGGCGGGCGAGCGTGCGGGCTGCACGCTCGACGAATCGCGCGAGGCCTATCTCGTCTTCATGTTGCTGCGGCACCAGGCCGACGGCCGCGGGCTCGCACGCACGCAGGCGCTCGACTGGCTGCATGCGCAGTCGCTCGCCGGCCACGTCCGCGAGGATTCGCTGCGCGACGTCGGTGATCGTTGCCTGCTGATCGCAGGCCTGTATCCCGCGCTCGCCGAGCGGCGCCGCGTCAATGTCCGGTACTTCATCGACCTCGGGCGCAGCGCCTATCTCGGCATCGCCGAAGCGGGGCGCTCCGCGTACGCGGCGCTGTTCGGCCAGCTCGCGGACGGTTACGGCGAGCTCGTCTGCACGCTGCGCGCGATGCGCCCGGACATGGTCGGCGTGCCGGTGGACTACACACGCATGGCGCGGCTCATGCCCGCGCCCGGCCGGCACTGAAACGCGAACCGCCGGCTCGGGCCGGCGGTCGCGATGGCGCGGAAGCGTTCGATCAGGGCGTGTAGCGCAGCGTCACGAACAGGCCGCGACCGGGCTGGCGGTAGAACTCGACCGTCTCGTAGTCGCGGTCGAACAGGTTCTCGACGCGCGCCTGCAGGCGCCACGCCGCGGTGAACGCGTATTCGGCGCGCAGGTCGAAGGTCGCGAACGCGCCGAGGCGACGCCTGTTCGCGAGGTCGTCAAAACGTTCGCCTTCGCCCGCGGTCGTGAAACCAAGACGGAAGGCGCCGAAGCTTCGGTCGAGGTCCAGGCGGGCGCTCTGGCGCGCACGACGCGGCAGGGTGCGCGTGACGCCAGGCGTCGTGCGGTTGTCGGCATCCACCCAGCTCAGGCTGCCCGCCGCCGTCCAGCCGGCGAGCACGGTGTCGCCGCTGAGTTCGACGCCGCGCAGCTGCGCGCGCTGGATGTTCTCGGGCCGGAACGTGGTGGAGCTGTAGGCGATCAGGTCGTCCACCGAGGTGCGATAGGCATCGAGACGCAGGTTCGACGTCGCGCCCGTCCAGGCGAGCGACGCCTCCACGGTGCGCGAACGTTCCGGATCGAGGTCCGGGTTGCCGAAGCCGAACGGGTAGTAGAGCTCGTTGAACGTCGGCGCCTTGAACGCGGTGCCCGCGCCCACCGTCAGGCGCCAGGTCGGCGCGAGGTCGACGCCGAGCGCGAGGTTGCCGGTCGAGTGACCCCCGAACTGCTGGTTGTCGTCGTGCCGGGCGCTGGCCTGCAGGTCGAACGCGCCGAAGTCGCCGAGGTACTGCACGAACGCCGCGCGATCGATGCGACGGCGGAGCACGTAGTTCGTCGTGCTCTGCACTTCGTCGCGCTGCCATTCGACGCCGGTGCTCAGGCGGTGCCCGGTGGCGAGGCTGAAGTCGCCCTGCAGCGACGCGGTGTCGCGGTTCGAGGCGAAGTCGCCCATGAACGTGGCGCCGCTGAAGTTGTCCGACGCGTCGCGGTTGCGGCCGGCCTGCAGGCGCAGCGACGCGGCCTTAGAGGGCGTCCAGGTCACGCCGCCGCCGACGACCTGCTGCACCGTGGTCGAGCGGTTGTAGAAGCCGTCGTACTCGTTGTCGCCTTCGGCGCGCAGCGCGTTCGCATCGACCGTCCAGCCCGTGGCGATTTCGGCGCCGCCGCGCAGCGAGACGGAATTGCGGTTGTAGCCGTCGCGGTCGGGCTCGTTGGCGAAGCAGCCGCCGCTGAACGATCCGCGGCAGGAGTCGTAGCCCTGCGTCTGCTGGCGCGAGGCATCGACGCCGAACCAGCCGCGGCCGACGCGGCCGCCGACGCCCGCGCTCGCCTCGTAGGTGTCGCGGCTGCCCGCGCCGATCGAGAAGCGCGGGGCGAGGGCGCCGTTGTCGCGGCGCGTGAAGATCTGGATGACGCCGCCGATCGCCTCGCTGCCGTACAGGCTCGAGCGCGGGCCGCGCACGATCTCGATGCGATCGATCAGGTCGACGGGAAGGTCCTGGAACGACACGAGGCCCGACGTCGCCGAGCCCATGCGCACGCCGTCGACGAGCACGAGCACGTGGTCGGATTCGCTGCCGCGCAGGAACACGGTGGTGAGCTTGCCGAGGCCGCCCTGGTTGCCGATCGAGACGCCGGCGCGGCCGCGCAGCAGGTCGGGCAGGGACCGCGCCTGGCTGCGCTCGATCTCCTCGCGGTCGATCACTTCGACGGGCGCGAGGGCATCGCGCACGGCGACGGGCGCGCGGTTGGCGGTGACGATCACTTCGTCGAGGGTGTCGGCGTCCGAGGCGAACGCGGACGGAGCGAGCGTCGCCAGGACGGCGACGGTCAGGGTCTTCAGCATCATTCGGGAACATCTCCAGCGGGCACGGCCCCACGCCGTGCATGAGGGGAAGTCGCGTGGAGAGGAAGCACGAACGGAGCGCGCGCACGGGCGCACGAGCCGCCGCGACGCCCTCCGCATCGCAACCAGTGGGCTTCCGGGCCGGTCTCCGGACTCGCGAGGGGATGTCAGGGCCATCCGTCCAGGGCGCCTTCCCGTGACGTGTCGTCACAGTGGCCGATGCCATGGATGCACTCGCTTACCGTTGCGGGGGCAGTGCCGGGCTGGCGGATCGGATCGATCGCGCGTCACCGGCTTCCCGTTTCAACCCGACGCCGGACGGCGGCGGGTCACCCGAAAGCGCGCGCAGTCTACGTGAAAGCAGACGCGGACGTGCGCCCGCGATGGAACGCTGCCGCGATACGGCGTCAGAACGCGAGCGTGTCGGGCGCGTCCTCGGCGACGGGCGCGTCGTGCGCTTCGCCGAGCGTGGTGATGCATTCGGTCGGCACGGGGCCGCGACGCGAGGAGGGCAGCAGCGCGGTGGCCGCCTGCGCCTGCGCGGCGAGTTCGGCGCGGCGGTCGATCTCGACGTGCTGCCAGTGGCAACCGACGAGTGCGCCTTCCAGCGCGTACAGCAGGTTGAGACTCGGACGGAAGCCCGCGCGCTTGACGCGCATGAAGGCTTCGAGCGCGCCGATCGCATGCACGTCGTCCCACGTGCGCAGCCCGACCTGGCGCAGCCACGCCGCGGACTTGCCGCCGATGTTGAGGAGTCGCGGCGCGTCGGTGGTGCTCATGCGATCGATTCGACGAAGGCGCGCGCGATCGCTTCGAGGCCGGCCTGGTCGTCCGCGTCGAAGCGGTCGGGCTCCGGGCTGTCGAGGTCGAACACGCCGATGAGGCTGCCGTCCGCCGCCACCAGCGGCACGACGACCTCGGAGCGCGAGGCCGAATCGCAGGCGATGTGGCCCGGGAAGGCATGGACATCGGCGACGCGTTGCGTCTGGCGCGTCGAGGCGGCCGCGCCGCAGACGCCCTTGTCGAGCGGGATGCGCACGCAGGCGGGCAGGCCCTGGAACGGACCGACCACCAGTTCGGTGCCGTCGTACAGGTAGAAGCCGACCCAGTTGAGCGCCGGCAGCGCGTGGTAGACGAGCGCGGACAGGTTGGCGGCGTTGGCGATGCGGTCGTGCTCGCCGTGCAGCAGGCCGTGCACCTGGGTCAGCAGCTGCGCGTACTGCTCGGGCTTGCTGCCGCTGAGCGTGGAGGCGATGAAGGTCATGCCGGGAGTCTAGCGCGTCGATTCCGGCGCTCCGGGTGCCGGAAGTCGCACCAGCGGAACGCCGGGGGCGTTTGCCGGGACAGCGTGTTCCGCATGGCGTCGCATGACATGACTTTCCGCCCGCACGCCGCAGGCGGTCGATAGCTAAACTCCCCGGTGCACAAATCCCCCGCCGCCCGCCCCGTCGCGGGCGGCCGTCGTTTCCCGGAGATCCCGATGGCCTCTTCCCGTCCCTTCGTCGCGGCCGCCGCGCTCAGCCTGCTGCTCGCCGCCTGCGGCAAGGACGCCGCCCCGCAGGGCGGCGGTCCGGGCGGGGCGATGCCGCCGGCCGAGGTCGGCGTGCTCGAAGTCCGGCCGCAGGCCTTGCCGCTGCGTCGCGACCTCGTCGGCCGGCTCGCGCCGTACCGCACGGCCGACGTGCGCGCCCGCGTGCCCGGCATCGTCCAGCGCCGCGTCTTCGAGGAAGGCGCCGACGTCCGTGAAGGCCAGGCGCTGTTCGTGATCGACCCGGCCGAGCTGCAGGCGCAGTCCGGGCAGACGCAGGCGGCGCTCGCGCAGGCCGAGGCGCAGTTCGCCAACGCCCGCGCCACCGCCGCGCGCGCGCGCCAGCTCGCGCCGGGCAAGTTCATCTCCCGCAACGACCTCGACAACGCGATCGCGGCCGAGCGCAGCGCCGCCGCCGCCGTGCAGCAGGCCCGCGCCGCGCTGTCCAGCTCGCGGATCAGCCTCGGCTACTCCACCGTGCGTGCGCCGATCTCGGGCCGTGCCGGGCGTGCGCAGGTCACCGAAGGCGCGCTGGTCGGGCAGGGCGCGCCGACGCTGCTGGCCACCATCGACCAGATCGACCCGCTGTACGCCAACTTCTCGATCTCGATCGCCGAGCTCGACCAGCTGCGCCGCGCGCAGTCCGAGGGCGAGCCGGGCGACCGCGACGTGCAGGTGCTGCTGCCGGACGGCACGCCGTACGGCGCGCGCGGCAGCCTCGACTTCGAAGGCAGCGTGGTCGACCCGGCGACGGGTGCGGTCTCGATGCGCGCAAAGCTGCCGAATCCCGACCGCCGCCTGCTGCCCGGTACGTTCGTCACCGTGCGCGCCACGCTCGGCCGCCAGACCGGCGTCTTCCTCGTGCCGCAGGCCGCCGTGCTGCGCGACGCGCAGGGCGCCTACGTGCTCGTGGTGGGCGCGGATGGCAAGGCCGCGCGAAAGGACGTGGGCGCCGATCGCCAGCAGGACGGGCAGTGGATCGTCGACCGCGGCCTCGCGCCGGGCGATCGCGTGATCGTCTCGGGCATCCAGAAGGCGCAGCCGGGCGCGCCGGTGAAGGCGACCCCGTGGACGCCGGCGGCGCCCGCTACCCCGGCCGCGCCCGCCGCGCCGAAGGGCTGAGCCGCCATGTCCCGCTACTTCATCAACCACCCGGTCTTCGCCTGGGTGATCGCGATCATGATCGTGATCTCCGGCCTGCTCGCGATCCGCGGCCTCGGCGTGGAGTCGTATCCGAACATCGCGCCGCCGCAGGTGGGCGTGTCGGCGAGCTATCCGGGCGCCGACGCGCAGACCGTCGAGCGCGCGGTGACGCAGATCATCGAGCAGCAGCTGTCGGGCATCGACGGGCTCGACTATTTCAGCGCGTCCTCCGCGCAGGGCCAGGCATCGCTCAACCTGACGTTCAAGCCCGGCACCGATCCGGACATCGCGCAGATGCAGGTGCAGAACAAGGTCGCGCAGGCGACCCCGCGCCTGCCTGCCGACGTCACCCGCAACGGCGTCACCGTCGCCAAGGCGAACTCCGGCTTCCTGCTCGTCGTCGCGCTGCGCTCGTCCGATCCGGCGATCGGCAAGGATCGCCTGTCCGACCTGCTCGCCTCGAACGTGCTCGACCAGATCTCGCGCGTGCCCGGCGTCGGCGGCACGCAGCTGTTCGGTGGCGAGTACGCGATGCACATCTGGCTCAACCCGGCCAAGCTGCAGGCGTACGGGCTGTCGGCGAGCCAGGTGCTCGCCGCGGTGCGCGCGCAGAACGTGCAGTTCTCCGCCGGCCAGGTCGGCGGTGAGCCCTCGCCCGAGACGCAGATGTTCACCGCGACGGTCGCGGCGGAGGGCCGTTTCTCCACGCCGCAGGAGTTCGAGGAGATCCTGCTGCGCACGGATCCCAGCGGCGCGGCGGTGCGCCTGCGCGACGTCGCGCGCGTCGAGGTGCAGGGCTCCGCGCACGGCTTCGACCTCAAGTGGGACGGCTCGCCGGCCGCGGGCTTCGCGGTGCAGCTCGCCCCGGGCGAGAACGCCCTCGCGGTCGCGGCCGCGGTCAAGAAGCGCATGGACGAGCTGCAGCCGAGCTTCCCGAAGGGCGTGCAGTGGTTCTCGCCGTACGACAGCTCGGCCTTCGTGCGCGTCTCGGTGGACGAGGTCATCAGCACGCTCGCCGAGGCGATGGTGCTGGTGTTCCTGGTGATGCTGCTGTTCCTGCAGAACCTGCGCGCGACGCTGATCCCGACGCTGGTGATCCCGGTCGCGCTGCTGGGCACGTTCCTCGGCATGAAGGTGCTGGGCTTCACGATCAACCAGCTCTCGCTGTTCGGCATGGTGCTGGCGATCGGCATCGTGGTCGACGACGCGATCGTGGTGATCGAGAACGTCGAGCGGATCATGACCGAGGAAGGCCTCGGCCCGCGGGAGGCCACCTACAAGGCGATGGACCAGATCACGGGCGCGGTCATCGCGATCACGCTGGTGCTCGCCGCAGTGTTCATCCCGAGCGCACTGCAGTCCGGCTCGGCGGGTGCGGTCTACAAGCAGTTCGCGCTGACCATCGCGATGGCGATGCTGTTCTCCGCCTTCCTCGCGCTCGGCTTCACGCCCGCGCTGTGCGCGAACCTGCTCAAGCCGAGCGCACACCACGATGCGCGCAATCCGATCTTCCGCTGGTTCAACCGCGCCTACGACCGTGCCAGCACCACCTACGTCCGGCACATCGGCCATGCCGTGCAGCACGCGCCGCGCTGGATGGCGGTGTTCGCCGCGCTCGCGCTGCTCACCGGCTTCCTGTTCTGGAAGATGCCGGGATCGTTCCTGCCCGAGGAGGACCAGGGTTACGCGCTCGCCGTCGTGCAGCTGCCGCCGGGCGCGACCCTGCGCCGCACGCAGGCCGTGTTCGAGCAGGTGCGCAAGCAGGTCAATACGATCGACGGCTACGACGGCATGATGCAGGTCGCCGGCTTCAGCTTCATCGGCCAGGGCGAGAACGTCGGCATGGCCTTCATCAAGCTCAAGCCGTGGGATGCGCGCAAGATCACCGCGACGGAGTTCATCCAGCAGGCCAACCAGCGCCTGTTCGGGATCCGCGACGCGCAGATATTCGTCATCAACCTGCCCACCGTGAACGGCCTCGGCCAGTTCGGCGGCTTCGACATGTACCTGCAGGACCGCAGCGGACAGGGCCGCGAGGCGCTGATGGGCGCGATGGGGACGCTGCTGGCGAAGGCGGGCGAGGACAAGACACTCGTCGGCGTCCGCCCGAACTCGCTCGAGCCGTCGCCGCAGTTGAAGCTCGACGTCGATCGCGTGCAGGCGCAGGCGATGGGCCTGCAGGTCGGCGACATCTACAACGCGATCCAGATCATGCTCGCGCCGGTCTACGTCAACGACTACGTGCAGGGCGGCCGCGTCAAGCGCGTGACCATGCAGGCCGACGCGCCGTTCCGCACCGGTCCCGAATCGCTCGGCCGGTTCTACACGCCGGCCGCCGGCGCGGACGGCGCACCGTCGATGGTGCCGCTGTCGAGCGTGGTGCGCTCGCAGTGGACCGTCGCGCAGCCGTCGCTGACCCGCTACAACGGCTTCGCCGCGGTGGAGATCGTGGGCGCGCAGGCGCCGGGCAAGAGCTCGGGCGAGGCGATGGCCGCGATGCAGCGCATCGTCGAGAACGACCTGCCGGCGGGCTTCGGTTACGACTGGGCCGGCCAGTCCCACCAGGAGATCCTGTCGGGCAGCCAGACGACGATGCTGATGGTGCTGTCGATCGTCGTCGTCTTCCTCTGCCTGGCCGCGCTCTACGAGAGCTGGTCGGTGCCGGTGGCCGTGCTGCTGGTGGTGCCACTCGGCGTACTCGGCGCGATCGTGTTATCGATGGCGCGCCAGTTGCCGAACGACATCTACTTCAAGATCGGGCTGATCACGGTCATCGGCCTCGCCGCGAAGAACGCGATCCTGATCATCGAATTCGCGATCGCGGAGCGGCAGGCGGGCAAGCCGCTGCGGCAGGCCGTGGTCGAGGCCTCCAAGCTGCGCCTGCGTCCGATCCTGATGACGTCGTTCGCCTTCATCATGGGCGTGATGCCGCTGGCGATCTCGAGCGGCGCCGGCGCGAACTCGCGACATGCGATCGGCACCGGCGTCATCGGCGGGATGCTGTTCGCGACGTTCCTCGGCCTGCTGCTGATCCCGGTGTTCTACGTGATCGTGCGTCGCCTGCTCGGCGACACGCTCGACGATCCGCCGAAGCCCGATCCGAACGACCACCACCACCGCATCCCGCTCTGACGGCTGCGGCACACGAGCCCCCGCATCGCGGGGGCTTTTTTTTGCGACCGCGGTGCCGGCGCCGCATCGATGGCAAGTGCACCGGTGCCGGCATCGATCGACGCAGCGTCCGGATGGCCCCGGGCTGCGCCGCCGCGATCCGGCGCCCCGTTCCCGGGCACAAAAAAACCCGGCAGCGCGGGCTGCCGGGTTCGGGTTCCAGTGGGGACTGGAGAGAGAAACTTACTTCGCGGACTTGCCGGTCGCGGCGGCCGCGGCCTGTTCGGTCGCCTGGACGGTGCCCTTGGCGGCCTGCGCGAACTGGGTCTGCGCCTGCTGGACGGTCTCGTTCGCGGTGCGCGCGACGGCCTCGAACTGGCCCTTCGCGATCTGCGCGACGGACTCGTTCGCCTTGACCATGCGGCCGAGGACGTCCTGGCCGGTGGCGACCGACTTCTCGAGGTTCTCGCGGACGATCTGCGCGCCCTTCGGGAACAGGTTCTTGGCGCCTTCGAGGTCACGGACCTGCGAAGCCTCGCCGAGGAAGGCGAAGGTCGCGGTGGCGCGCTCTTCGACGGCCGCGAGCTGCAGGCCGAAGATCGCCTGCGCGTTCTCGAGGGTCAGGCGGTTGATGCGCGCGGCCGTGTCGGCGAACTGGCGGGTGGCGGCGGCGAACTGGTCATTCATCTGTGCGTACATGGCGGGCTCCTGAAGTGGCCGGAATTGGCCGATGCAGCGGGTTGGTGCGATGCAACATAGCTCGGTCTATGTTGCGGTGCAACAACCGCTCGTCGGCCGTTGTCGGCGGGTCAGGAAGCCCACGGCCGCTGGCTCGCAGCCGAGCGGCAGTCGGGCGGCCGCTAGGCGCCGGGGCCGCGGTAGCGGCAGCCGGAGGTGCAGGTCTCGTGGACGACCACCTCGGCGAGCAGGGGCAACTCGGGCTTGAGGCGCTCCCAGATCCAGGTCGCGAGGCGCTCGCTGGTCGGGTTCTCGAGCCCCTCGATGTCGTTGAGGTAGTGGTGGTCGAGCCGGTCGTAGAGGGGACGGAACGCCGCCTTGAGGTCGGCGAAATCCATCACCCAGCCGGTCTGCTCGCCGGGCTCGCCGCGCACGTGGATCTCCACGCGGAAGGAGTGGCCGTGCAGGCGCGCGCACTTGTGCCCCGGCGGCACGTTCGGCAGCCGGTGCGCGGCCTCGAGGGTGAAGACCTTGAAGATATCCATCGGCCCCATTGTACGGGCCACCCCCGCCGCGACGGCCCGTCGCGCGCGCTTTGCTACCGTAGCCGCGCTGCGGTCAAGGACGCTCCCGCGTGGCCGAATCTCCCGTGCTGTCCGCTTCCCCCGATCGCGCCCGCCCGCGGGTGCCGGGTGCACTGCGGACGACGGCCGGCATCGTCGCGCTCGCCATCGTCTATGCCGCGCTCGCCCTGCTGGGCCTGCGCTGGGGCATTGCGCGTGGCGTGGCCTCGCCGGTCTGGCCGGCGGGCGGCGTCGCGCTCGCGGCCCTCGTGCTGTCCCGTGGACGCTACTGGCCGGGCATCGCGCTCGGCTACCTCGCGGCAGCGGCGCTCAACCACTCGCCCAATCCGGCGTGGACGCTCGCGACCATCGCGGCCGGCAACACCGGCGCCGCGGTCGCGGGCGCATGGGTGCTCCGGTGCTGCCGCGTCAGCCCCGCGTTCGAGCGCTTCCGGGACTTCGTGGTCTTCTGCGCCGTCGCGCTCGGCGTGGCCGTGCTGGCGGCGACCGTGGGTTCGCTCGCGATCGGCCTGTCCATCCACCTTCCGTCCGAGCGCATCGGGGTCATGTGGATGCACTGGATGCTTGGCGACCTCACGGGCGTGCTGGTGGTGGGCACGCTGGTGCTGGCCTGGGCGCGCGGCCGCGAGCCGCGGCGGCTGCGCTGGTGGTTCGAGCTCGCCGCCTGCCTGATCGCCGCGGGGCTCATCGGCACCTTCGTGTTCCTGCGCGAAGGCGAGCGCATGTACACCTTCATCGCGTTCTGTCCGCTGATCTGGGCGGCGCTTTCGCTGCGGCTGCGCGGAGCGTCGGCGGCCTGCGCGCTGATGGCGGTGCTCGGCGTCACGGGCACCTCGCTGGGCACGGGCCCGTTCGCGATGCTGACGCCCCATGCGCGCTACCTCGACCTGCAGGTCTTCATCGCCGTCACCACCGTCGCCGCGCTCGTGCTCGCCGTCGTCGCGGACGAGCGCCGCTCGCAGCGCGCGCTGGTGCTGAGCGAAGCGCGGCTGCGGCTCGCGCTGGAGGCGTCGGACACGGGCCTGTGGAAGGTCGACCTGCACAGCGGTGCGGTGAACTTCTCGCCCGAATGCGCGGCCGTCACCGGCCTCACCGCGCAAGACGTGGAGCGCACGCGCAGCGGCGTGGTGCGCCTCGTGCACGAGGACGACCAGGCGCGCGTGCGGGCGGCGTTCCAGCAGGCGCTCGCGAGCCGCTCGCGCTTCGAGAGCGAGTTCCGCATCGTGCGACCGGACCGCAGCGAGATCTGGCTGCAGGCGCGCGGCCGCGCGCTCTTCGACGGCGACGGTCGCCCCACGACGATGCTGGGCACGATCACCGATGTCACCGCACGCCGTCGAAGCGAGCGCCAGCTCGAGGAGCAGGCGCGACTGCTCGACCTGACCCGCGACGCGATCCTCGTGCGCGACGTCGATGGCCGCATCCGCTACTGGAACGACAGCTCCGAGCGCCTGTACGGCTTCACGCGCGAGCAGGCGATCGGGCGCATGGCGCACGAACTGCTGCAGACCGAATTCCCGAAGCCGCTGCGCGAGATCGCCGCGGAGTTGCTGCGCGAGGATCGCTGGGAGGGCGAGCTCGTGCATCGTCGGCGCGACGGCGAGGCGCTGATCGTGCTCTCGCGCTGGGTGCTGACCCGCGATGGAACCGGCCGGCCGCAGTCGGTGATGCAGACGCAGACCGACATCACCGAGCGCAAGCGCGGCGAGCTGTCGAGCGCGTTCCTCGTCGAGCTCGACCACCGCATCGCCCAGGCCGCGAGCGCCGACGACGTGGCCGAGACCGGGCTGCACCTGCTCGGCGCGCACCTCGGGCTGCTGCGCTGCACGCTGTCGGACATCGACCTCGAGCATGCGCGCATCCGCACCCTGCACGAATGGACCGACGGCGCGCCGCGCGTGACCGGTTCGTTCGACGCGCGCGAGTTCTTCACCAGCGAACTCGGCATCGCGCTCGCCTCGGGCGAGGCAGTCGCGATCCGGGACCTGCGCGTGGATCCACTCACCGCGCCGTTCGCGGCCAACTACCTCCCGTACGGCACGGTGGCGCTCGCGGCGGCGTCGTACGTCATCGAGGGGCGTCTCGCGGGCACGCTCACCGTCGCCGCCGGCGAGCCGCGCAGCTGGCGCGTCGACGAGATGCTGTTGCTGCGCGAGGTGGTCGCGCGACTGTGGCCGGCGATCGAACGCGCGAAGGCGATCGCCGCCCTGCGCGAATCCGAACTGCGCTTCCGCCAGCTCGCCGACACCGCGCCGATCATGATCTGGGTCGCCGAGGCGGACGGCCGCTGCAGCTACGTCAGCAAGCGCTGGACCGAGTTCACCGGACGCGTCTACGAGGCCGAGCTCGACTTCGGTTGGCGCGCCGTCGTGCATCCGGAGGATCTTGCGGGCTATGCCGAAGGCTTCGAGCGCGCCGCCACCGCGCAGACGGCCTATTCCGCGGAATACCGCGCCCTGCGCTGGGACGGCGCCTGGCGCTGGCTGCACGCCACCGCGCGCCCGCGTTTCGGCGCCGGCAGCGAGTTCCTCGGCTACATCGGCGCGGTGATGGACGTGACCGAGCGTCGCGAGGCCGAGGAAGCGCTGCGCGAGGCCGATCGCCGCAAGGACGAGTTCCTCGCCACGCTCGCGCACGAACTGCGCAATCCGCTGTCGCCGATCCGCACCGGACTGCAGGTGCTCGACCTGACCGACGACGTCGAGACCGCGCGGCGCACGCGTCGCATGATGGATCGCCAGCTCGGGCACATGGTCCGGCTCATCGACGACCTGCTCGACGTCTCGCGCATCACCAGCGGCAAGGTGGTGCTGCAGCGCGAGCGCATTCCGCTGCAGGACGCCGCGCTCGCCGCGGTGGAGTCGGCGCGTCCGCAGATCGAGGCCGCGCGCCATCGGTTGACCGTCGACCTGCCCGAGGCGCCGCTGTGGATCGACGCCGATCCGACGCGCATCGCCCAGGTGATGGGCAACCTGCTGACCAATGCGGCGAAGTACACGCCGGAGGGCGGGGACATCGCGCTGCGCGTGCACGAATGCGACGGTGCCGCGTGCGTCACCGTCACCGACACGGGTCTCGGCATTCCGCCGGAGGCGCTCGGTGACGTCTTCGGCATGTTCGCGCAGGTCAACCGCACGCTGGACCGCTCGCAGGGCGGGCTCGGCATCGGCCTCGCGCTGGCGCGGCGCCTCGTGGAAATGCACGGCGGCAGCATCGTCGCCGAGAGCGCGGGCCTCGGTCAGGGCAGTGCGTTCACGGTGCGCCTGCCGATGGCTCTGCCTCCGGCCACCGTGATCGGCACGCCGTCGCGCAGCGGCCCCGACGGCGTGCGCCATCGCGTGCTGGTGGTGGACGACAACGAGGACGCGGCGACGAGCCTCGCGATGATGCTGGAGCTCGAAGGCCATGCCACGCGGACGGCCTTCGACGGCGCGGAAGGCCTGCGCCTGGCGGCCGAGTTCCGGCCCGACGTCGCCTTCCTCGACATCGGCATGCCCGGCATGAACGGCTACGAGCTCGCCCGCGCGCTGCGCCTGCAGCCGGGACTGGAATCGACGCTGCTCGTCGCGGTGAGCGGTTGGGGCGGTGCGAACGACAAGGAGCGCTCGGCCGAGGCCGGCTTCGACCTGCACCTCACCAAGCCGGTGAGCGTCGAGGCGATCGAGGACGCGGTGATGCATGCGGTGCGCACGCCCGCCGGGCCACGGCCCCAGCGCGCCGTCACGAAGTCTTGATCCGGGCTTGACCGCGGGCGTCGTAGAACGGCGGCGTCCGTTCCAGGCCCGCCGCCATGTCCGCGACCCGTTCCGACTGGACCCTTCTCCCCGCCACCTCGAGCGCCGTGCACGTCACCGGGCTGACCGTCGTCGCGCTGCCCGCGCGGGGTCGCACGCGCTACCGCACCGTTCCGCTGCCGGGCACGCTGCCGGCGCCCGGCCCGGGCCTGTCGGACGACGACGTGCAGACCGTCGCGCGCATCGTCGACCAGCGCGTGCGCGAAGGCGGACGCCTGCTGCGCGAGGCCCTGCGCCGGCGCCGACGGACGGCGACGCTGCACTGAGGGCCGCGTCACGCCGGCCGTCGCGGATCCGGTTAGACTCCAAGTTGTGCGCGCCGTCACGGTCTGCACCGTTCGACCGCGGGAAGGGGCCCTTGGTCGGATCGCATCGCATCGCATCGGGAGCCGTCGCGGCCGTGACTCTGCATCTGCTCCACACCCTCTTGGCGGGGCCCGACACGCCGGAACCCGATCCGGTCGGCCGCATGGACCGCGAGGTCATCGGCCAGGTCGACCTCGACCGTGCGAGCGCGCTCATCGAGCGCCGCAGCAGCTCCGCCCTGCTCGACGAGCTCGCCGGCATCGTGCAGGCGCTCGAGGTCGCCGACCTGCGCACCGCCCATCGCCGTCCCGGCATCGTCGCCCGGCTGCTGGCCCGCGACCTTTCGGCGCAGGCCCGGGCCCGACAGGCCCGCGACCACATCCGTATCCGCCTGCAGCTCGCCGAGCGCCGCGCGCAGGACGTGGCCGCGCACATCTGCGAACTCGACGAGGCCATCGCGCACGTCGCCCGCCAGAGCGCGCGGCTCGTGGAGATCGCCGAGCGCGGGCGGGGCGCGTTCGAGTCGCTCGCGATGCGCGGGGAATCCGGTCCCGATCCCATGGAGCGCCGGCTCGCGCACCTGGGCATGCTGATCCGTTCGTGGGACGTCGCGGTCGCGCACATGCGCCTGGTGCGCCAGTACGGCGAACTGCTGCTCGCACGCTATGCCTATGTGCGGGACGTCGTGGTGCCGGGCTGGCAGCGGGCCGTGGAAGCGCCCGGCGGCCCGGACGGCGCCGCGCCGGACGGCAGCCTGCGCGAGGCGCTCGCCTCGCTGCTGCATGCCACGTCGCCCGAGCCCGCGGTCTTCCCGCGCGGCGCGGACGTGCGCGTCTGAACGCCTAGCGCGCGAGGCGTTCCACGTCGCGCGGCGACCTCGGCCCGCGCGGATGTCGATGCCCTTCGAGGCCCGGCGCGTCGGCGCTCGCGGCGACGTCGATCGGCGTCGCCGCCACCGGCGCCGGTCGCATCGACTTCGGCGAACCGAACACCTGTTCGAGCAGCCACGGTCCCGGGGCCGGCGTCGCGGTGACGTCCGGGCCGGGCGCCACGCGGCTGCCGAGCGCCATGCCCATCGCGAGCACCAGCAGCCCGCACATCATCACCGTCCTCGGGTTGCGGACCATGGGGCAGCCTCGTCGCGGGCCTTCGAGGCTGTCATGCGTGCCTTGCACGCGGTGTGGACGCCGGGCGATCGCCGCGCACGCGTTCATGCGCGGTAGGCCGCGGTGTCGACGGCGTGACGTTTCCCGATGGCGCCCGCTCGCCTAGGATCGACGCGCGCACCACCGGAAATGGACGGGATGACCAGGACGTTCGTGATCGTAATGACAGCCACGCTGCTCGCGGGCTGCGCCGCCGCGCCCGCGCCTCGCGAGCGCCCGATCGTGGACGGCGCGTCGGTCGCGCGCGGGGTCGAGCTGTGCCGCACCCGGGTCGCCGAGATCGAGGCCCGCCTCGGTCCGCCGAGCCGCGACGGACGCCTCGGTCGTGCGCGACTGCTGACATGGATCGTCGACTGGGACCCGCTCGTGCGTTATCTCGGCGTCCTCGCCGACGCGGACGGTCGTGTCGTGGATGTCGTGTGGGACGCGCCGTCGGAAGTGCCTTGGACGCCGGTCGACCGCTGCCGATGACGCGGCCGCGATGGATGCTGGCCGCCGGCATCCTCGCGCTGCTGGTCGGTTTCGGCGCGTGGCTGCACGGGCAGCGTGCAGCGATCGTCGCTGCGACGGAAGCGCCCGCCGCCTCGGTGCCGGCCCGTGTCGAGCCGTCGCGGGCGCACCGCCTGCGCGAAGCGGAGTCGAATCGCAACGCCCAGTCGGACGACTGGAATGACGCCGCGCAGCGCGCAGTGGAACAGCACGCGCGTCGCCTCGCCGCCAGTCCCGATCCGCGGCAGCGTGTCCTCGGGCTGCGGATCCTGCTCGGCGGCAGCACCGATCGAGTGGCGCGACGCAAGGCGCAGGCGATCGCCGCCGCGCTGCTCGCCGAATCGCCCGACGACGAAGTGCTCGCGCTCGCGCAGACGTGGTTCTGCGACGACGCCGGAATCCCCTGCACCGACGCGCAACGCGAGGCCTGGGCGAAGGCGGCGCCCGACAACGCCGCCGCGTACCTGGGCCTGCTGGACGCGCATCGCGACGATCCGGTCGCCGTCGACGCGCTGCTCAAACGCGCCGCCGACGGCGACCGCTACGACGCGCAGACGGAGACGTTGCAACTCGAGACCATCGCGGCGTTCGACGGCCTGGTGCTGCCGCCTCTTTCTCCTACGCATCGTGCCGCGCTGCGGACGATGGGCTTTGGAGGCGACGACGCCAGCGTCCGGCGGATGCTCGTGCAGGGCAGCGTGTTCACGTTGCCGCTGCCGCCTCTGGGCTCGGTGACCCGCCTGTGCGTCCCGCCGATCAGCGCAACGCGTGCGCGCGATTGCCGCACCGTTCTTCTGCGCATGGTCGGCGCGCGCTCGCTGGTCGAGCACAACGTCGCGGTTGCGATGCTCGAGCGCCTCACCCGTGGCACGCCCGAGGGCCTGCACTGGCAGGCCGAAAAGCGCGACATTCGATGGCGCATGCTGAAGTTCGCGGGCGTGCGGACCGACGCCCGGTACTGGGACGACTTCCAGCGCCTCGGGGAGGTCGGCGCGATCGCGCGCGCCCTGCAGCGTGCCGGCATTCCCCTCCACGCCCCGCCCGGGTGGGCGCCGCCATACGGCTGAGCGGCGACCCCTCGTCGGCTCGACCGGTCCGCTCGCCTCCGCCGTCTTCAGCGCGACCGGGTACCGCCCGATACTGGGACAGGACCGGTGACCCCGCCGGTCGGGGGAGGGGCGCGATGGCGCGCGAGGCATCCGGACCATGCCGGCCGCGACCGACCGGCTGAGCGACGCGGCACCGCCGCGACGCCCGTCCGTACACGTCTGGCGCCTGCGCATCGCCGCCGTGCTCGTGGCGATGCTCGCGGGCATCGCTCCCGTGGGCGCGCAACAGCCCCTGAAGGACGACTTCGCCGAGGTCTGGACCACCCGTGACGGCCTGCCGCACAGCACGGTCAACGCGGTGCGCCAGACGGCCGACGGCTACCTCTGGCTCGCCACCTGGGAAGGCATCGCGCGCTTCAACGGCCGCGACTTCCGCCTGTTCCGGCGCGGCGACATCCCCGGCCTGCTCGACGACAGCGTGCGTGCCCTCGCCATCGGGCCGCGCGGCGACCTGTGGGCCGGCAGCACCCGCGGCGGCCTGGTGCGCTTCCGGAACGGTCGCTGGACCACGCTCCCGCCCGTCGACGGGCTGGTCAGCGACCTGATCGAGTTGCCGGACGGACGGCTCTGGGTCGCCACGCTCGCCGGCCTCGTCCGCATCGAGGCGGACGGCCGCCGCGTGTCCATCGGCACCGCGCAGGGCCTGTCCAGCGGCGCGGTCAATGCGATCGCCGTCGACGCGGGCGGGCAGGTCTGGGCCGGCACCAGCCGCGGGCTCGCGCGCATCGTCGGCGATCGCGCCGAAGCCGTCGCCGGCCTGCCGCCGGGCACGGTGCTTTCGCTGGCCGACACCCCGGACGGGCTCGCCGTCGGCACCGAACACGGGCCGTGGCGCCTGCGGTCCGGGCGCTTCGAACTGATGCATCCCGACCTCGCCGACGACGCGGTCATCCGCATCTGGCGCGATGCCGACGGCAGCTACTGGTTCGGCACCCTCGGCACCGGTCTCGCCCGCCTCGACCGCGGACGCATCGACCGCCTCGGCGTGGACGACGGCCTGCCCAACAACCGCGTGCTCGCGGTGCAGCGCGACCGCGAGGGCAGCCTGTGGCTCGGCACCAATGCGGGGCTCGTCCGCCTTCGCGATGCGCCGATGCGCGCGTACACGCGCGCCGGCAGCGGGCTGTCCGACGACTTCGTGCGCGCGGTGCTTGCCACGCGCGATGGCCGCGTCTGGATCGGCACCAGCAAGGGCCTGAACGTGCACGAGGCCGCGGACGCGCCGATGCGCGTCGTCGGCGCCGGCACGCCGCTCGCCACGCAGTCGATCCTCTCGCTCGCCGAATCGCCGGCAGGCGACGTCTGGATCGGCACCTTCCATGCCGGCGCACTGCGCTGGTCCGGCGGCCACGTGGTCGAGACCCTCGACACGCGCGCGGGCCTCCCGTCCAACGAAGTGCGCGCCGTGCTCGTCGGCCGCGACGGGCGCCTGTGGGTCGGCACGAAGCAGGGCCTCTACGTGCGCGATGCACGCGGCGGGCGCGTGCTCGACGTGGCGAGCGGGCTGCCGAGCGACTACGTGCAGTCGCTGCACGAATCGGCCGATGGCTCGGTCTGGATCGGCACCAACGGCGGCCCGGCGATCGTGCGCGGCGACCGCGTGCGCAGCGTCGACCTGCGCCGCGCCGAGGACGCGCGCTACGTCTTCGCGGTCTTCGAGGTGCCCGGCATCACCGGCACGTGGCTGGCGACGGACCGCGGCCTCGTGCACGTCGGCCCATCGGGTCGCGTGACCCAGGTCAGCCGGGCGCAGGGCCTGCCGTTCGAGAAGGTCTTCGCCGGGGTTGCCGACCGCGCCGGGGCGCTGTGGCTCACCGGCAACGAGGGCGTCGTGCGCACCTCCGTCGCCGAGCTCGCCGCCGTGCTCGACGGTCGGCGACGCGCGCTCGATACGCGGCTGTTCGGCCACGGCGACGGCATGATGAGTTCGCAGGCGAACGGCGGCTCCGGCCCCTCCGCCGCGCTGGATCGCGACGGCCGCGTCTGGGTGGCGACCGCGCTCGGCGTGGTGCGCGTGGACCCCGCCCGCGCAACGCACGGCCGACCCGCGCTGCCCCCGGTCGCGCTCGAGGTGTTCGAGGTCGACGGCCGCCCGCAGGCGCCGTACGCCCCGCACGTGCTGCCGGCCGGCAGCCACCGGCTCGCGGTCGAATTCGCATCGCCCAGCCTGGTCGCGGCCGGCCGCATCCGCTACCGCTACCGCCTCGACGGCTTCCGGCCCGACTGGATCGAGCTCGGCGACCATCGCGAAGTGCAGTTCACCAACCTCGATCCGGGCCACTACACGCTGCACGTGCAGGCCTACGTCCCCGGCGAGCGCGGCACCGCCGACATGCGCGTGCCGTTCACCGCGCAGCCGTACTGGTGGCAGCGCCGCGACGTGCAAATGATCGCCGCGCTGCTCGCGGGCGTGCTGCTGGCCATGCTGTACCGGCTGCGCATCCGCGTACTGCGCTCGCGCGAGCGACGCCTGCTCAGCCTCGTCGACGAGCGCACGCAGGCGCTGCAGGTGCAGACGCGCATCGCCGAGCGGCTCGCGCGCACCGATCCGCTCACCGCGCTCGCGAACCGTCGCGCACTCGACGAGGGCCTTGCCCAGGCGATCGCCGCGGCGCACGGGCAGACGCTCGCCCTGCTGCTCGTCGACATCGACCACTTCAAGCAGGTCAACGACACGTATTCGCATGCCGTGGGCGATCTCGCCCTGCGCGCGGTGGCGGAGATCCTGCAGGGGCAGTCGCGATCGTGCGACGTGGCTGCGCGCTGGGGCGGCGAGGAATTCGCGTTGCTCCTGGTGGACTGCGGGCCGGGGCAGGCCCGTGCGGTCGCCGAGCGCGTGCGAGCGGCGATCGCGATGCTCGACTGCGAGGCGTACGCGCCCGGCATGCGCCTGACCGCCAGCATCGGCGTCGCCCTCGGGGATGCCGAAGAGGGCGCCGAACGGCTCACCGCCCGCGCCGATGCCGCGCTGTACCGGGCGAAACGCACCGGACGCGATCGCGTCTGCGTGGACCGCATGGACCCCGTCGCGCACGCGGACTGATGCGCGTTGTAGATTTCGATCCGCCGGGCGGTCTGGGGCGGCAGGATCGGGACGCCGGTCGAATGTGGCCGTCGGCCGCAGGGACGCCGCTCCCTTGGCCCGGTTCACAAACAGGAACGCGCCGGCCGCGCGCTGAGACGCCGACGGGCGAGAATCGCGGCCGCTCCGCGCCGACCGCCTGCCTTCGATGACCAAGCCCGCCGTTCCCCGCGTCCTGGACGAGGCCGCCAAAGCCGCGGTGCGGCAGTCGTACGAGCAGGTCTCGACGCGCGTGCCCGGCTTCGTGCCGCGGCGTTCGCAGCGCAGCCTGATCGCCACCTCGTCGCGCGCGCTCGGCACCAGCGGCGGCTTCGCCGTGGCCGAGGCGCCGACCGGCACGGGCAAGTCGCTCGGCTACCTCATCGCCGGCATCCCGACCGCGCTGATCGGCAAGCGCAAGCTGGTGCTGTCCACCGCGACCGTCGCACTGCAGGGCCAGCTGGTCAGCAAGGACCTGCCCGCGTTCCTCGCCGCCACCGGCATCGAAGCGCGCGTCGCGCTCGCGAAGGGCCGGCAGCGCTACCTGTGCGTGCGCGATGCGATGGAGCTGGCGGGCGGACAGACCGCGCAGGCCGACCTCGGCTTCGACCTGCCGGTCGCCGGCTGGCCGCGTCCGCCGCAGCCGCTGGAGGTCAAGGCGGTCAACGCACTCGTCGGCGCCTTCGAGCGCGGCGAGTGGAACGGCGATCTCGACGAGGCGCCGCACCCGGTGCCGGAGGCCGTGCGTCCGCTGCTCAGCACCACGTCGGGCGCGTGTTCCAACAGCCGCTGCGCGCATTCGTTCCGCTGCCCGGTGCTGGCCGCGCGCAAGGATATGCGCGACGCCGACATCATCGTCGCCAACCACGCGATGGTGATCGCCGCGCTGGAGCTCGACGGCAATGCCGACCCGGAGGCGCAGTCGGAGAACTTCCTGATCGGCGATCCGGCCGCGTGCACGTTCGTCTTCGACGAAGGCCACCACCTCGCCTCGGTCGCGATCGAATCGGGCGCCTCGCGCCTGCACATGGGGGCGTTCGGGCGACGCCTCGCGAAGATGGACCCGGTGTTCGCCGCGCCGTTCCGCCTGCTCGACAAGACGAAGATCGGCAATCGCGAACTGGCCGACGCGCACGCCGACCTCAAGCGGCTCACGGATGCGGCGAAGGCCTTCGAGCGGCTGCTCGAGGCGCACTGGGTGCCCGACGCGAACGAGCGCGAGCCGATGTGGCGCGCGCGCCTCGGCGTGCTGCCCGACGACTGGCGCGCGCACGCCAAGGCGCTCGCCAGCGACACCGGCAGCCTGCTCGAATGGCTCGACGCCGCGCGCCGTCGCGTCCTGAAGGCGGAAGGCTCGCCCGCGAACGAGCGGGTCACCCGCGCGATGGGCACCGCGGTCGAACAGCTCCGCGAGGCGTTCGACCTGTTCTTCGCGTGGGGCCAGCAGGACCCGGCCGGCGAGGCGCCGCATGCGCGATGGATGACGGTCGGCCTCGACAAGGGCCTGGTCTGCCACGCCTCGCCGGTGTCGGCGGCGAAACTGCTGCGCCGCCGGCTGTGGTCGCAGGCCGATTCGGCGCTGGTGACCTCGGCGACGCTGAGCGCGGGCGGCGACTTCCGCGCACTGGCGGCGTCGATCGGGCTGCCACCGGAGGCCGAGTGCGTCTCGCTGCCGTCGCCGTTCGACCTCGACCGCCAGGCCGTCCTGCAGGTCCCCAAGTTCCCGGTGACGCCCGACAGCGAGGCGCATCCCGCGGCGGTCGCCGACTGGCTGGCGCGCGAACTCGTGTGGAGCCGTGGCTCGCTCGTGCTGTTCACCTCCCGCCGCAAGATGGACCAGGTCTTCGCGCTCATGCCCGAAGCCTGCAAGCCGGACATCCGCATGCAGGGCGCGATGGGCAAGCAGGCGCTGGTCGACGCGCACTGCGCCGCGATCGACGCGGGCGAGGGCAGCGTGCTGTTCGGCCTCGCCTCGATGGGCGAGGGCCTCGACCTCGCCGGCGAATACTGCTCGACCGTGGTGATCACGCAGCTGCCGTTCGCGGTGCCGACCGAGCCGGTGCTCGCGACGAAGTCCGAATGGCTCGAATCGCGCGGGCAGAACGCCTTCATGCTGGTGTCCGTGCCCGAGGCGACGCGCATCCTCACCCAGTACGCCGGCCGGCTGATCCGCACGCAGCACGACACCGGCCGCATCGTGCTGCTCGATCGCCGCGTGGTCGAGAAGCGTTACGGCCGCGACATCCTCGACGCGTTGCCGCCGTTCCGGCGGGACGTGGCCAAGTAATGAAGTCGGGCAGCGCTCGGGCCGTGCCCAAGCGTTCGAACCGGCTCGCAACGCGCGACGGGGCGCTTCTGCGGGCACAAAAAAGCCCGCGAATTCGCGGGCTTTTTCAGGTTCACCGACTGGTGGCTATGGGTGGACTCGAACCACCGACCCCAGCATTATGAGTGCTGTGCTCTAACCGGCTGAGCTACATAGCCATTCGGTGAACCGCGAATTCTTCCGGTTCCCCTGCCGCCTGTCAATGCGTCGCACGGCCGGTGGCGTTCGCTTGTTGTCCACGGAACCCCGTGGCAGAGTCGGTCGAAGTGGCCCCGCGCCGAGCAGACCGAGGTCCGCATCGTGATCGATCCGGACGGCTATCGCCCCAACGTGGGCATCGTGATCATGAACACCGAAGGCCGGGTGTTCTGGGCGCGTCGCGTCCATCGTGACGGCTGGCAGTTCCCGCAGGGCGGGATGAACACCGACGAGACGCCGCTGGAGGCGATGTACCGGGAGCTCCAGGAGGAGACCGGCCTGCAGCCCGACCACGTCGAGGTGCTGGCCGCCACCCCGGGCTGGCTCCGCTACCGGCTACCGCAGCGCGCGATCCGCCGCCGGGACCGCATGGTCTGCATCGGCCAGAAGCAGGTCTGGTTCCTGCTCCAGCTCAAGGGCGAGGAATCCCAGGTCCGGCTCGATGCCACGGACTCCCCGGAGTTCGACCACTGGCGCTGGGTCGACTTCTGGTATCCGCTCGACCACGTGGTGACCTTCAAACGCGGCGTCTATTCGCGGGCGCTGCGCCACCTCGCGCCGACGGCCCGGCGCATCGCCGGCCCGGCCGCGATCCCCCAGCCGACGCCGGACGTCCACGACGCGCGCGGCGCCCGCGGGCAGAGCCGGCAGCGGCCCCGATCGCCGGGACCGTCGCTTCCTTTCCCGGGCCTGACGGGCGAGCCCGCATCTAATTGACAATCATTCGCATTCGTAGTGGACTGGGCGCAGGTTCCCGACTCGTCCCGCCCGCCATGTACGTCTGCATCTGCAACGGCGTCACCGATCGCGACATTCGCCAGGCCGCGGAGGCCGGCTGCCGCACGATGACCGAGCTCACCATGCGCACGGGCGCCGGCTCGACCTGCGGCAGCTGCATCGAGATGGCGACGTCACTGCTCGACGAGGTCCACGCCTCGCGCGCGCTGCCCTTGCCGCAGTTGTCGCAAGCGGCCTGACGCCTGCGGCGATGCACTCGATTCGCGTTCCGTCGCTGCGTCGCGCCAACCGCTAGAGTGGCGGCCCCGCGTCATCGCAACGGCAGGCCGTCATGAAAGGCGATCCCAAGGTCATCGAGTTCCTCAACCGCGCGCTCTACAACGAGCTCACCGCGATCAACCAGTATTTCCTGCACGCCAAGATGCTGAAGAACTGGGGCCTGAACGAACTCGCCGACCACGAGTACCACGAGTCGATCGACGAGATGAAGCACGCGGACAAGCTGTCCGAGCGCATCCTCTTCCTCGACGGGCTGCCGAACTTCCAGGCGCTGGGCAAGCTGCGCATCGGCGAGAACGTGCGCGAACTGCTCGCATGCGACCTGGCGCTGGAGTACGAGGCGCTGCCCGCGTTGCGCGAAGGCATCGCGCATTGCGAGCAGGTCAACGACTACGTGAGCCGCCAGCTGTTCGCCGACATCCTCGCCTCCGAGGAAGAACACATCGACTGGATCGAGACGCAGCTCTCGCTGATGGATCGTCTGGGCGACGCGCTCTACCTGCAGAGCAAGATCGAATCCTGATCCATCAGCCGGCCCGCCGCAGCGCGGGCCGCCGCCGCAAGAGCGCGCGCATCCGGCGCCACAGCCACGCGAGCGCCACCGCCACGACGATCGTCAGCAGCGTGACGAGGCCCAGCGCGGCCAGCGGATGCGCGACGAGCAGCGCGAGGATGCCGACCGTCGCCACGTCCTCGCCGGTCGAGGCGGTCCAGTTGGTCACCGGCTCCGGCGACGTATTGAGCAGTGCGCGCGTGCCGGCCTTGAGGGCATGGCTCGCGAAGGCGACGCCGGCGCCCGTCGCGAGCGCACCCGCGCCGAGGTCGCCATCCGGCGACAGCGCCGCGGCCGCGAGGAAGGCGCCCACGGGGACCCGCAGCAGCGTGTGGACGAGATCCCAGGCGCTGTCCACGCCCGGGATCTTGTCGGCGAAGAATTCGACGAGCGCGAGCACGCCGGCCACGCCGAGGACCCACGGCGACTGCGCGACCTGCAGGCCCGCAGGCAGGTCCATCCAGCCGAACGCACCCGCGAGCCCGATGCCGAAGACGGTGAGGTAGACGCGCACGCCGGCGAGCCAGGCGAGCACGAGGCCGAGGGCGAACAGGGGCGCTTCGGGCATGGCGGGACTCCGGCGGCCGTGAGGCATGGAAGCGCCCCGGACGTGCAGGCGCCGTCGGCATACTAGGCCCGACCCCGTCATCGGATTCGCCATGGACCCCACGCCGCCGCATGCCGCCCGCGCCGGAATCGGCCTGGTCGTCGCCCTCGGCGTGTTCCTGGTGGCGCTGCTGTTCGGCGCCTGGGGCGTCTGGCAGGTGGCCCGCGGCGTGCGGCCGCCGCCGTGCGACACCGCGACGACCGAAGAACTCGCGCAGCGCGTGGCGACACTCGCCCGTTCGGACCAGATCAGCCGCGACGCCAACGGCCGCCTGCAGTCGGTGCTGGCCGAGCGCGAGGAGCAGATCGCGCAGCTCAAGGCCGACGTCGACTTCTACGAACGCCTCGTCGGCGCCACCGGGCGTCGGCACGGGCTCAGCGTCCACGGGCTGCGCATGCAGCGCCAACCCGGAGGCGCCTGGCACTTCACCGCGGTGCTCACCCAGAACCTCGACCGCGGCGGGGTGACCAGCGGCGAACTCGCGCTGTCGGTGGAAGGCAGCCGGCAGGGCCGGCTGGAGACGCTCGACTGGGCCGCGTTGCGCCAACAACCGCGTGCGGCGGGCACGCCGTTCTCGTTCCGCTATTTCCAGGAAGTGGAGGGCGACGTCTTCCTGCCCGCGGGCTTCACCCCGGTACGCGTGAGCGTGCGGCTGCGGCCGAGCGGCGGCAGTGCCGTCGAGCATGCGGTGACGTGGGCGGAGGCGACGGCGCCGCCGCCCTGATCCCCGCGGTACCGCGACGGCGTGCGCGGCCGCACACGGGCGTCGTCGGGCCGGACGCCGATGCGACGCAGCATCGCGTGCGTTGGCCGGAGGTTCCGCGAGGCGCTGGTATCCTCGTCGCATGGAAATGATCGACCTGCCGACGGCGCCGGGATACCAGTCGCTCGACCGGCCGCTGGTGTTCACGACCGCGGCTGCCGGAAAGGTGCGCCAGCTCATCGCGGAGGAGGGCAACGAGGCCCTCAAGCTGCGCGTCTACATCCAGGGCGGCGGGTGCTCCGGCTTCCAGTACGGCTTCGAGTTCGACGAGGCCCAAGGCGAGGACGACCTCGCGGTGGTCACCGACGGCGTCGCGCTGATCGTCGATCCGCTGAGCCTGCAGTACCTGATGGGCGCGGAAGTCGACTACACCGAGAGCCTGCACGGCGCGCAGTTCGTGATCCGCAACCCGAACGCGAAGACCACCTGCGGCTGCGGATCCTCGTTCTCGGCATGAGGCTGCCCACCGACGCGCCGTATTCGCTCGTCGGCCCCGATCCCTGCATCGCGCCGCTCGACCGTGCCGACCACCTGCGCGCCGACGCGGGCGCGCTCGATGCCGCGTGGCCGACGTCCGCGGTGCTGCGCCTCGACGGCGAGGGCCATGCGGCCTGCGACGAGGCGCGGATGCCCTCGGTGTTGCGCGGCGACGCCTGCGGTGCGCGTCCTGCCGATGCGGACTTCCTCGGCATCGACGGCGACGGCCGTGCCTGGTTCGCGACGATGCTGGGCGACGACGGCGTCGCGCGCATCGACCTGCGTTCGGCGACCGCATTGTGGCCGTGGCGCGAGGCCGGGGCCTTCGCCACCGCGCATGCCTTGCACCACTGGCACAACCGGCATCGTTACTGCGGCACCTGCGGCGGCGGAATCGAGTTCGTGCGCGCCGGCTGGCTGGGGCGCTGCCTGCATTGCGCGCGCGAACACTATCCGCGCACCGATCCCGCGGTGATCGTCGCGGTCGGCAAAGGCACGCGCCTCTTGCTCGGCCGCCAGGCCTCGTGGCCCGCGCGCCGGCATTCGGTCATCGCCGGTTTCGTCGAGCCCGGCGAAACGCTCGAGCAGGCCGTCGCGCGCGAAGTGATGGAAGAGACCGGCATCCGCGTCGTCGACTGCCGCTATCTCGGCTCGCAGCCGTGGCCCTTCCCGACCTCGCTGATGATCGGTTTCATCGCGAACGCCGCGCCCGGCGAGGTCCGCGACAGCGACGAGCTCGAATATGCGCGCTGGTTCGAGCGCGAGGACGTGGTCGCTGCGCTCGACGCGGAAGCCCGCGGCGAACCCGAGGCTGCACCGTTCCTGCCGCCGGCGCGCATCTCGATCGCGCACTGGCTGGTGCGCGAGTGGGTGGCCGCGACGGCCTGAGGCTCAGCCCGGCGCGAGCGCCGTGAACGGCGGCCACGGCAGGTTGCGCAGCAGCATGAAGACCAGCGCCGCGGCGATCCAGAACTTTCCGTTGTAGACGGCCGCGCGCCAGCGGCCCTGCAACAGCGTGCGGCCCGACCATTCGTTGAGCGCGAGCGTGCCGAGCACCGGCAACCCCGCGAGCGCCAGAACGTTCATCGACGCCGCGCGCGCGACGTCGCCGTGCACGAGCGCATGCAGCATGCGCGTCATCCCGCAGCCCGGGCAGTACAGCCCGGTCGCGAGGCGGAACAGGCACGGCGGGAAGAGGCTTCCCGCCGCACTCGGATCGAAATTCCACAGCAGCCACGCACCGACCGCGGCGACGGCGAGCGCCGTCGTCGCGAGGGCATTGCGCGGCAGCGTCGCGATCACTGGCCGCGTGCCGCCTGCACCTGCTGCATCATTTCGGCGTACTGCGCCATGCCGCCGGTCGCGATCCAGGCGATGTTCATGAGCAGGCCCACGATGATCAGGCCGGTCGTGATCCAGCACCACAGCTTGGCGGTGTCGGAGGCGCGCTTGGCTTCCGCGAAGTCGCCGCGGTCGAGTGCACCGTTGACCTTCGACGCGAACACGATCGCGACGATGCCCGGGATCGCACCGACGAAGCAGCACAGGCACAGGCCGAGGATGGTCGCGATGATCGACCACACCATGTAGTTCGGGATCGGCGCGCCGCCGGCCTGCGGCGGCATCGGGGCGGGGGGCGGCTGGATCGGCGGGGGCGTGCTCATGCGGTGCGGGCTCCGGAACGGAAAAGTGAAGACGTCGTGATCGATGCTAGCAGGGCGCGCGGTCAGGCCGCACTGCCGCGCAGGGTTCGCACCTGCGCTTCGAGCGATTCGGCGCTGACCGATTCACCCGCCACCGGCGGGGCCGCGACGACCTCGACGTGCGCCCGGAACCGGCGCGGCACGCGCATACGGCCCAGGCGGCCGTCGCGACGGCTCCACATGCTCGACCACATGCCACGCAGCGCCATCGGCACCACCGGCACCGCGCGGCGCTCGAGGATCTTCTCGACGCCCGACTTGAACGCGGCGATCTCGCCGTCCTTGGTCAGTGCGCCTTCCGGGAAGATGCCCACCAGCTCGCCCTCGGCGAGCGCGGCGTCGATCTCGTCGAACGCGCGGCGCATCAGTTCGGGATCCTCGCGCGCACCGGCGATCGGGATCGCCTTCGCGGTCGTGAAGATCCAGCGCATCACCGGCACGTTGAAGATCTTGTAGTACATGACGAAGCGCACCGGCCGCGGGATCGCGCCCGCGAGGATCAGCGCGTCCATGTAGCTCACGTGGTTGCAGACGATCAGCGCCGGGCCCTCGTCGGGCACGTGGGCCTCGATGCCCTCCGCGCGCAGGCGGTACAGCGTGCGCACCAGCACCCAGCTCACGAAACGCATTGCGAACTCGGGCACGATGCTGAAGATCCACAGCGTCACCAGCGCGTTCGCGACCGCGAGCGCCAGCAGCAACTGCGGGATCGACCAGCCCAGCAGGCGCTGCGTGCCGAGCGTGAGCCCGGCCGCGATCACGATCAGCAGCGCGTTCTGGATGTTCATGCCGGCGATCACGCGCGACATCTCCGCCTTCGGCGTGCGGCTCTGGATCAGCGCGAACAGCGGCACCACGAACAGGCCGGCCGACAGGCCGATGCCGAACAGGTCGAGCGCGATGCGCACGCTGCCGGGTTGGCGCAGGAAGCCGGCGAGGTCGAGGTGCGACGCGACCGCAGTGCCGGGCTGCCCGAAGTACAGATGCACGAGGAACGCGCTGATGCCCAGTGCGCCGATCGGCACGAGGCCGATCTCCACCGTGCGCGCCGAAAGCTTCTCGCAGAGCATGGAGCCGATGCCGGTGCCCACCGAGAACACCGCGAGCGCGAAGATGTACAGCGTCTCGTTGCCGCCGAGGTTCGCTTCCGCATACGCGGGCAGCACGGAGGTGAGCACAGTGCCCACGAACCAGAACCACGAGACGCCCAGCACCGCATTGCGCACCGCGAGCTGGCGCCGCGTGAGGCGGAGGATCGCGAGCGATTCGGGCAGCGGGTTCCAGCCGATGCGCAGGTCGGGTGCATTGGCGCCGGCGTCGGGCACGAGCCGGCTCACGAGGTTGCCCGCGATCGCGAGCGCGATGACCAGGCCGCCCGCCACGTACGGGCCGTGCGCGCCGGCGACGGTGAACACGAGCCCGCCCACCAGCATGCCGAGCAGGATCGACACCGAGGTGCCCATCTCGACCAGGCCGTTGCCGCCCGTGAGTTCCTCGGGCTTCAGCACCGAGGGCAGGATCGAATACTTCACCGGGCCGAACAGCGTGGACTGCACGCCCGTGCAGAACAGCGCGACCAGCAGCACCACGAGGTTCTGCGTCGCGAAGCCGACCGCGGCCAGCGACATGATCGCGATCTCCATCGCGGTGGTGATGCGGATGACGCGCGCCTTCTCGAGCTTCTCGGCAAGCTGCCCCGCGATCGACGAGAACAGGAAGTACGGCAGGATGAACAGTGCCGGCGCGAGGCTCGCGTAGAGCGCCTTGTCGTCGGGCGTCGCGCCCATCCAGAACAGCAGGCCGATGATCGCCTGCCGGTAGACGTTGTCGTTGAACGCGCCCAGCGCCTGGGTGAAGAAGAACGGCGCGAACCGCCGCTGGCGGAGCAGCTCGAACTGGTTGTGCGCCATGCGGCGTGGTCTCCCCCGGGACGTGGCAAGGCTAGCAGAGCGACGCGGCCACCCGACCGGCGGCCGCGCCCGCGCCGGGGCGCGACAGCATCATCGGCGTCGCGCGGGGAGCGCGAACCCGAGGACTCGACATATGAAAGGCCAGCTGTTCCTGCGGACCGGCGTGCTGCTGCTGATCGGTGGCATCGTGATGGGCATGGTGATGGGCGCCCGCCAGGACTTCACCTACGCCCCGGTGCATGCGCACCTCAACCTTGTCGGCGGCGTGCTGATGATGGTGGCGGGGCTGTTCTACAACGCGCGGCCGGACCTGTCGCCGCGCATGGTCACTGCGCACTACGTCAGCCATCTGCTCGGCGGGGCGCTGCTGCCCGTCGGCATCTACGGCTCGATCGCGGGAACGCCGTGGGCGGGCCCCGTGGTCGGCTCCGGTTCGGTGCTGACGCTGCTCGCGCTGCTGCTGTTCGCGGTGAACCTGTTCCGTCCGTTGCCGCGCGATTCGGCGTTGGCGGCACCGGACCGGGCACGCGCGCCGTAACCAACGGCGACCGGACCGCTCGCCACGATGCGAAGGCGTCGCGCGTCGCATCACGTCGCGTACGACGCCACGCTCGCGACGCGGTGCCGCGGCCGGCAAGAGCCGAGCGTCGCCCTCGCGCGCCGCAGGCGACGATCGCCGGGCGGATAGGCGCTCTTCGGCCGTGCAAACGCATCCCGCGCGACGGGCGGCGCGCCACGGCCTCGCCGATCGGCGTCGCATCTCGTCCGTCTGCCCCTGCATCCGCCACGCCCTCTTCATGAGGCTTACACGTTCAGCTGGGACCCTGTCGCATCGCCGCCGCTGGTCCCCTCCATGTCCATAGCGGCGCCGCCGCTCCACCGTCCAGGTCGCCTGCAGGTGCGCCTTGCCCGGTCGCCCGACGAAGTGCGTGCCGCGCAGCGACTCCGGCACGAGGTCTTCCACGTCGAACGCGGCGCGCATGGCGCACTCGACCGGCTCGACCGGGACCGGTACGACGAGACGATGGACCACATCGTGGTGCTCGACCCCGACCGCACCGTGGCCGACGGGCACGTCGTCGGTACCTACCGGGTGCGGGTGCACGGCTCGCTGGCCAGTGCCGCGCGGGGTTATGCGGCGCGGGAGTTCGATCTGTCCATGCTCGAACATGTCGCGCAGCCCCTGCTCGAGCTCGGCCGGTCCTGCGTGCTCGCGCCCTATCGCACGCGCGGCGTCATCAACCTCCTGTGGCGCGAGATCGGCCGCGTAGTGGCGCTGCACCGCATCGGGTTGATGTTCGGCTGCGCGAGCATCGCCGCGGAGGACATGTCCGCGGCGTACCGCCAGCTGGCCTACCTGCACCGGCATCACCTCGCGCCCGTCGGCCTCCGCCCGCGCGCGCACGGTCCCGGCGCGGTGGAGGTGGAACCCGCTGACGACGGCGCTCCGGCGCCCGAACTGGAACCCCTGATCAAGGGCTACCTGCGCCTCGGTGCCTACATCGGCGAAGGGGCCTACGTCGACCATGCGTTCAATTGCATCGACACCTGCATCGTCCTACCGACCGAGCGCCTGACGATGCGCTCGGTGCGTCGCTACCGGCCAGTCGCGGACGAGGTGCAGTCGCCGGTGCCGGCGGTCGCGCATGCGGTCGCGGGACGCTGATGCGGTGAGGCGCGCGCTGCGGGCCGTCGGCCTCATCGCATGCGTGCTCGTGCTCGGCGGCGCGCAGGCGCTGGTGCTGCTTGTCGGCGGTGCGCGCTGGCCGATCGCGACGTCCATCCCCCGCCTCTTCCACGCTTCGGCCGGGCGCTTGCTGGGCTTGAGGGTTCGGGTCGCCGGTCGGCCGATCACCGCGCCGCGAACGGTCTGGGTGTGCAATCACCTGTCCTACCTGGACATCGTCGTGCTGGGAGCACTGCTGCCCGGGCGCTTCGTGGCCAAGCGCGAAGTGCGCGACTGGCCCGCGTTCGGCGTCATGGCGAGATTGCAACGCACCGTATTCATCGGCCGTCGCGCGCGCGACAGCATCGAGGCCGTCGACGCGATGGGCGCCGCGCTCGACGAGGGCGCGAGCCTGATCCTGTTCCCCGAAGGCACCACCACGGACGGGTGCCACGTGCTGCCGTTCCGCTCAGCGGCGTTCGCGCCACTCGTCGCGCGCGCAGGCATCACCGTGCAGCCGGTGACGCTGCGCGTGCAGGGCGGATCGCCGGCCGGGCCACGGCGTGCCTATGCCTACATCGACGACGACCGGCTGCTGCCGCATCTATTGCGGTTCCTCGACCGCCGCCGCACGGACGTCGAGGTGACGTTGCACCCGCCGCTGCACTGCGACGCAGGGGGTAACGATCGCAAGGCCGTGGCATGCGCGGCGCAGCGTATCGTCGCCGCCGCGCTCGCGCTGCCCGCGCCATGAACCGGCGCCTGCGTTGGGCGCTCGGCGCGGTCGCGGCGCTCGCCGTGCTTGTCGTCGCAGGCCATGGCGTCTGGCGCGCGTCGCACGCGACGCATCTCGCCGATCTCGCCGACGCGCTGCGGACGATGCCGACCTCCGCCCTGTCGGTCAGCGCGCTGTGGACGCTGGGGAGTTTCCTCGCGCTCGGCGCGCTGGAGGCCCTCGCGTGCCGGATGCTGCCGCGACACACGGTGCCGCCGGGCGCCGCGATGGGCCATGGCGCCATCGCCCATGCCCTGTGCAACACGCTCGGCTTCCATGCCGTACTCGCGCCGGCGCTGCGGCTCGTGCTGTACCGACCGTACGCCTGGGGCGCGACGGACGTCGCCCGCCTGCTGGGCGTGGTCGCCGTCGGCATCGCTGTCGGTGTTGCCGGAGTCGCGGCGATCGCCTTCGCGGCATCGGCGCGAGACGCGGTGCCGTGGCTGCCGATGCTCATCGCCGCAGGTCTGGTGGGCGCCGCCTTGGCGTGCATCCGGCGCGGCACCGGCACAACCCTTCGCCTCGGCGCCCCGATCGCGCTCGTCGCCATCGCCGAATGCGGATGTGCGATCGCCGCGTTGTACGTGCTGCTGCCGCAGGAGGCGACCGCCGCCTGGCCGCTGTTCGCACTCGCGTTCCTCGGCGCGTCCGTCGCGGGGGTCGTGGCGCATGTGCCCGGTGGCCTTGGCGTCTTCGAGGGCATGCTGCTTGCCGCGCTACCCGGGGACCGCACCGCCGTGCTGGCGGCGCTCCTCGCGTATCGCCTCGTCTACAACCTCCTGCCCGCCGCGATCGCGGGCGTTGCATTGGCGCTGCTGCTGATCTCGCGCGGGCGGGGCGTCAGTTCGACCGTGGATACCCACGGATCGCACGTTGCTGGGCGAGGTACAGCCGCGCGAGTTCGGACAGGCGGATCGGGCGATGGCCCCGCCGGCGGTTGGCATCGCTGATGCGGAACAGCAGGCGCTGTTTCGCGAACACGATGCGGTACACGTCCCGGATGGAATAGCGCGGGTCCCACGCATGAACGGCCTCGCTGCCGGCGCCGTTCACCTCCATGATGGTGAACTCGCCCGCGCGCAGTCGATCGAGGCTCGCATAGCGGACATCGAAACGGCCGACGTGGAACGGGCCCATGTCACGGGCGATCGCATCGACGCGCCGCGTCAGCGCCGGGGTCGCGTGGACGGAGCCGTCCTCGTACGCACCTCCCACCCGGGTGGAGGCGACCGTGGACAGCCGCACCACCTCGCCCGGCGCGGGGATCCGCGACGCGTCACAGGCGATCTCGTGCGCGGCGTCCTGCGCGCCGCGGCGCAGGCGCGCGTCGCGCCGCACCAGCGTCGCGACGTCGTCGCGGCCGTTGCCGACGACCGCGGGCGCGTGGCGCAGGAGGATCCCCAGCAGGCGGCCCGTCTCCGCCCCCGGCTCGCGCACGTAGAACAGGCCCGCCTCGCCCGCTTCGCGCAGGTAGCGCTGCAGCAGGAATCGCGAGGCTTTCGGAAAGCCCGCCATGTAGTCGCCCAGATCGTGTGCGGAGGCCAAGCGCCGCACCCCGTAGCCACACCAGCCGACGTCGGGCTTGGCGACGACGGGGAACTCCAGGCCGGACGCCGCCATCGACCCGAGCACCGCCTCCATTGGGTCGCCGGGATCGACCGCGATGAATTCCGCCGTTGCCGAGCGCGCAATCGGACCCATCGCAGCGAAGTACTCGAGCTTGCCTTCTCCGACTAGGCCGCCGGACGTGATGCCGGGGTTCGCGGCCGAGGGCAGTGTGAAGCTGCGATACCGCACGCCCAGCGCAATCCATTGCAGCACCATGGGGACGAGGTTGAGCGCTTTCGGCAGGCGCTCGAACGCCCCGACACGGCGCGGCGCCGCGACCTCCGTGTCGACGTCAGCCGCGGGCGCGGAGGACACGGTAGTCGATCGGCTTGTAGCGGAAGTTGTTGGACTGTCCGGCCGAACAGGCCGTCATGCCCACGATCAGCGGCATGAGCGCGCGCAGGCGGATGAAGTCGCCCGGGCCGCTGCGCGGCGGCAGCACGCGGATCGCGCCGCTGGCGCTGTCGACGTCGACGTTCATGAAGACGTTGAAGGCGATGGGGATGCGATCGACCTCAATACCGTGCGGCGCCAGCGCGGTCGCGAGATTGCCCTCGCAGCCCGGCCGCTCTTCCGTCTCGCCGTAGATGATCGAGAACGTGTCCTTGGAACACGGCGTCAGGGTGAAGTCGTGACGGCCGCAGGTGTCCTCCACGATCTCGAACATCGGCCGGCTGCGATTGGAATAGAGCACGTCGCCGGTGGTGAGGAACAGGCGCGAGGCGTAGTCGATCGAGCGTCCCGACGACAGGTATTCGCGCGTGTCGTCATGGTTGAACGCGGTGAGATCGCTCACCTGCTGGCCTTCCGGGTCGATCACGATGAGCTCGTCGCCTTCCCCGAGCGTGATCGCGTGGGCGGAGCAGGGCGGAATGCGGTGGGTCGGGTCCATCAGTGCGGGCGTCCAGTGCGGATGTGGAGCGGGCAGCGCCAGTCGGGCTCCACCGCGCGGCCACTGTACTGCCGCGTCTCCGCCGCGGTGCCGAAGTCGGCGAGGTTGGGGTTGATCGACCCCTGCAATGCCACGTCGCGCCCGCGGGTGGCCGCCTGCATCTTCGCGTACCGACCGTCGGCGCGCAGCTGGTCGAACTGGCGATGCGAGTTGAAGACGAGCACGGGCGTCGGGAAGCGCCGCGCGACGCGCGAGGCACCGTCGTGCAGGCCGATCACGAAGAACGGATGCCCGGCCACGCTCAGGCTGAAGCGCGAGCTGTCGGGATTCGTGTCGACGTCCTTGGCCCAGGCATGGCCCCGCGCGCGGTCCAGATCGTGCAGGCGCTGCAGTTGCGCCCAGAGCAATGCCTCGAAGCGTGGTTCGTCAAGGCCGCCGGGGCCGTCGAAGACGGCCGCGAACGAATGGACGGTAGTGCTCGACTCGGGCTGCGCGTCGACGAAATCGGCGAACGACGCGAGCCCGTCATGCAGGCGCGCATCGCCGCGCGGGCAGCCGAGCGTGCCGAGCTCCAGCGTGCGGATCGCCCCACGTGCGAGCGCGGCCTTGGCCCCGACGCAGGGGAACGCGGCATCGGCGACGCGATCGAGGAAGGCCTCGACCGCCGGCGATGCGTTGAGCGGCGCGCCGTCGGGCGCCGACTCGTGGGACGGGAAGGAGTGGAAATCCATGACGGCCGCTGCAGGAGAATGCGGTCACCGTAGCGGCCGGTGGCTCGTCGGAACGTGGAGGACAGGAGATAGCGCCGGCGGGCATTCAGCGCGGCGAGCATGGTGTGACGGCCACCGTCACGGCATGTCAGGCGATCGCCGTACGTCGTGTCGGTTCGAGCGCTGCGCGCCTTTCGGGACCGCTTCAGCGCCGTTTGCGACACCCGGCGGTGGCTGATCGGTCCGGGGAAATGTTCGCCGCGTCGGCGCGCCGCTTGCACACGTACCGCCCGGTCGCACCCCGTCCTGTTGGGGGCGTGCCGCGCTGCGGACGCGTGGTGCGGCACGTACGCGGCGGTTGGCCGCGAGGGAACGGCGTCAACCCTTGCCCCGGACGGAGCCCGGCGGCCATGGGGCCCGTCAATGCGACCGCATGGCGGCATCAGGTCGCGGCGGCGGCGGTGGCAGGCGCAGTTCGAAGGCACATCCGGCACCGTCCCGCTCGACGCAGCGGACCCGGCCGCCGTGCTGCTCGGCGATCTGGCGCACGAGGGCCAGCCCGAGTCCCCAGCCGTTGCCGGACTCCCGCGTGTTCGCGGGCCGGTAGAACGGCTCGAAGACGAGCTCGCGCTCCGCGGGATCGATGCCGGGCCCGCGGTCGAGCACGCGCACGCAGCCGTCGCCTGCCGCATCGACGTGCACCACCGCCTCCACGCCGACCCGGCCGTGTTTCAGGGCGTTCTCGAGCAGGTTGCGCACCAGGCGCCGGAGCAGGCGCGTGTTACCGCGGACGCATACGGACTCGACGTCGAACGGCACGTCGAGCCGCCCGCATTCCTCGGCGACGACGACCGACAGATCGACGTCCTCGGTGAGCTCGATGCCGCCGGCCTCGAGCTTGCTCGCGAGCAGAATCTCCTCGAGCAGCCCGTCGATTTCCCGACAATCGTGGCGGATCTCCTCCAGCAGTGCCGGGCGCGGATGCGCCTCGTACAACTCGAGCGCCATGCGGATGCGCGCGAGCGGCGATCGCAGTTCGTGCGAGGCGTTGGCGAGCATGCGGCCGTTCGCCGCCATCAGCTGCTGCACGCGGTCCGCCATCGCATTGAAGCTCTGCGCGAGCCGTCCGACCTCGTCCGCACCGCCGGGTGGCGCACGCGTGTCCAGCTCGCCTGCGCCGAAGCGATCCATGCGGGTCGCGAGCGCTTCGATCTCTCCGGCCAGGCGACGCGAAAGCGGATACATCGCCACGCCCACGGCCGTCGCGATCAGCGCCACGAGCACGAAGCCGTCGAAATGGAGGCGGATCGCATCGGAATGCAGGTTCCGCAACCACAGGGAACCGCCGGGCTGCCGCAGCACCAGCCACCACGCCGCGCTGAACAGCGCGACCACCGACGCCAGTGCGCCGAGGGTCGCCAGGTAGATGCGCAGGTAGAGGCGGCGGATCACGTGCCGTCGTCCCCGTCCTGGATGCGGGTGAAGAGATAACCCGCGCCACGCATGGTGAGGATACGCCGCGGCTTGCGGGGATCGTCCTCAATCGCGGCGCGCACCGCGGAGATATGCACGTCGATCGTGCGGTCGAACGCCTCGCTCGCACGGCCGGCGGTCGCCTCCAGCAACTGGGCGCGCGTCACGACGCGGCCTGCGCGCTCGGCGAGCACGACCAGGATGTCGAACTGGTGGCCGGTGAGCGGTCGTGGCTGGCCGTCGATCCGCACCTGGCGGGCCTCGCGATCGATCTCGAGCCGCCCGAAGCGGAGGGTCGGATTCACGACGTGGCTGCCGCGTCGGAGCACCGTCCTCAGCCGGGCGAGCAGCTCCCGCGGCTCGAACGGCTTGGGCAGGTAGTCGTCCGCACCGAGTTCGAGCCCGACCACGCGGTCCATCGGGTCGCCGCGCGCGGTCAGCATCACGATCGGTACGCCGCTCTGCTGGCGCAGCCGCGTGCAGACGTCCAGCCCGCTCGCATCCGGCAGCATGACGTCGAGGATGATCGCGTCGGCCGGGTTGCGCCGCTGCTCGGCCAACCCGTCGGCCGCGGTGTGCCGCGCCAGCACGCCGTAGCCGGCCTGCGACAGGTACTGGACGAGCATCGCGCACAGGCGCTGGTCGTCATCGATGATCAGCAGTCGGTGGGACATGGCGGGGACGGGCGGCGGCCGTGCGGCACGGCCGCCGCGCAAGGGTCAATGACCGGCGTGGTGGCCGGCGTGCGAGGCCATCATCCCATCGATTTCGACGGACAAGGCGCGGCGCTGCGCCGGGGTCAGGACCTTCGCGATGCGCAGCAGCGCTTCGGTGATGCGGCGATCGCTGTCGAGCAGCACCTGGTCCTGCTGCGCGCGCACGCGTTCGACCGCCGCCACGTCGATGGCCGGTGCCGCGAGAAGCGACTTCATCGCGCCGAGGCCGGCGTGGTAGCGGGCCATGTCGCCGTGTTCGGCGACCATCGTCTCCTTGATGATCCCGTCGATGGCCTGCCGTTGCGCATCGCTGGCCCCGGCGTCGCGCAGCACCTGCTCGAAATGCTCATGCAGCGCGGCATGGCGATGGCCGTGCGGGAACCACGGCGTGCCGTCGATCCCGGCGGTCACGGTGGCGGCCAGTGCTGAGGGCGCCGTCGCGGCGTAGGTGATCGCACCGCCGGCGCAGAGCGCGACGGCCAGGGCGAGCGTGCGGGTGACGGCGGCGCCGCGGTGGATCGAGGAGGAAGGACGGGAAGTGTTGGCGGTCATGGTTGCACCTGTTCAAGGAGGGATGTCCATCGGACAGGTTCAGCGTCGCGCCCGGGCGTTCAGCGATGACGAACGCTCTGTAAAGTTTTGTTGTGCTGCCGAGGCGATTCGTGCGGAAGTAACCGCGCCTTCACGGCGCCAGCTCACGCGCGCACTTGGTGGCAGTCGCGCTTCGACGGCGGCGTCAAACCGTTCAGCGCGTCTCCGGGCTTCGCGCCAGCAGGGCTTCGAGGACTTCGATGCGATGCCGGTGGGGCGTGGTGATCGCATAGAAGCGCTCCTGCAGTTCGCTCGAATGGCCGACCGCCACCAGCAGGCCCGCGCGCAGCTCGTCCTGCACGACCACTTCCGGCAGCGCCGTCAGCCAGCCACTGTCACGCGCGATCAGTCGCAGCATCGCCATGTCGTCGACTTCGGCGCGCAGTCGCGGCGTGACGCCGGCGGAAGCGCAGAGGGCGTCGAACTGGGCGCGCAGTGCATGCCGCGGGCCCGGCAGGGCGATGTCGACGCCGTCGAGGTCTTCGGGAATGCGCAGCGTCTTCGAGGCCCAGCGTTCGGCCGGGCCCACCAGCGAGATCGACTGGCTGCCGAGGAATCGACAGTGCAGCGGACGGTCGGGATCGGTGGGCACCGACTCGTTGGCGAGCACCACGTCGAGCTGGTGCTGCAGCAGCCGCGCGACCAGGCCGTCGAGCAGCCCCGACTCCAGCGTCAGCACCACGGCCGGGTCGGCCAGCATCGGGCGGATCCAGTTTTCCTGGTAGTTGCGCGACAGGGTGGCCACGCTGCCGACGCGCAGGCGCGTGATTCCGGCCGAGCGCCCCTGCAGGCGCCCGAGCATCTCCCGGCCCAGCCCGAAGATGTTGTCGGCATAGGCGAGCATGAGCTGCCCGGTGTCGGTGAGGACGAGGCGCCGGCCTTCGCGGTGGAACAGGGCCTCGCCCGTGCGTTCCTCCAGCTGCCGGATCTGCGCCGAGACCGCCGACTGCGAGACATGCAGTTCCTCGGCGGCGCGGGTGAGATGCCCCAGCTTGGCCACGCGCCAGAAGTAGAAGAGATGGTTGAAGTTGAGCTGGCTGAGCTGCATCGTTCGCTTTATACGATGGAATAGTTCGGATTATCGTATTTTACAGAACGGACCCCGGCCCGCAGCATCCTCACCGCAATTCCGGCGAGGGGCGAAGGGATGGAATTTCCACAGGGCTTGAACGTGGCGGGCGCGGTCGCGCCGGCGGTGGCGATGGTCGCGATGGCGCTCGTCGCAAGACGCGCTTCGCTGCCTGTTGCGACCCTGTGGCGAGCCTTCCTCGTGGGGTCGTCCGGCGCGCTGGCGCTGGCGGTCGTCGCCCTCCTCGGCGGGGCGGATCGCGCACCGTGGCCGGGCGTCCTCGACGCGACGCCGCTGAGCCGGAGCCTCGCCGTGCTGGTGCAACTGCTGGGGACCGTCATCGGTGCGTTCTCCGCGCGGTACCTGCAGGGCGAACCCGGGCAGCGACGCTACGTCGCGGCGCTCGCGACGGTGCTCGCCGCAGTGCACGTTCTGTTGATGGCCGATCACTGGGCGGTGCTGATCGGCGCCTGGGCCGCGGTCGGGCTCGCGCTGCAGCCGCTGCTCTGCTTCTACCCCGATCGCCCGTTCGCGCTGCTGGCGGCGCACAAGAAGCGCATCGCCGACCGCGCGGCCGACGCCCTGCTGCTCGCCGCGGCGGCCCTCGCATGGCACGAGGTCGGCAGCGGCTCGCTGTCCGCGCTGGCACGACACGTCGCCGACCACGGCCTGTCCGCGCCCTTGCAGGTGAGCGCCGTCGCGCTGGTGCTTGCCGTCGTCCTGCGCTCGGCGCTGCTGCCCGTGCACGGCTGGCTGATCCAGGTGATGGAAGCGCCCACGCCGGTGTCGGCGCTGTTGCATGCGGGCGTGGTGAACCTCGGTGCGTTCGTGCTGATCCGTTTTGCCCCGCTCCTCGAACAGGCCGGCGCGGCGCGCGCGCTGCTGCTGCTGTTCGGTCTCGCGACCGCGGTGATGGCGGGGATGGTCATGTTGACCCGCGTCAGCATCAAGGTGCGGCTGGCGTGGTCCACCGTCGCGCAGATGGGCTTCATGCTGGTCGAGTGCGCGCTCGGGTTGTACACGCTCGCCGCGCTGCACCTGATCGGCCACTCGCTGTACAAGGCGCATGCCTTCCTCGCGTCGTCGACGGTGGTGCGGCAGACACGCCTGCAGGCCCTGCACGGCGCGCCGTCCCCCGCCGCCACGAGCCTCGTGCTCGCGCCGCTGGCGACTATCACCGTGGTGCTGCTGGTGCTGAACCTCGTCGGCCCGTCGTGGCCGTGGTGGTGGAGCGCCGTGCTCGGCCTCGCCTGGGCGCCGATGCTGTGGCTGCCGGCCGCGTCGGCCGGCGTGTGGGGCCGCGGGTGGCAGGTACTGGGCGGGCTGGCGATGGTCGTCGCGCTCACGCTGGCCGGCGTCGCGGCCCATGCGCTGCCGCTGGGCCTGCGCGATGCACCGCATGCCGGGCTCGGCGTCGTCGCATTGGTCGGCATGGCCGCGCTCTACGTCTGCCAGGTGCTGCTGCAGCGTCGGCCTCGGCTGCTCTCACGCTGGCGACGCTGGAGCTACGCCGGTTTCTACGTCGACGAGGCCTATACCCGCCTCGCCCTGCGCCTGTGGCCGGGGCGCTGGACGCCGAATGCGAGCGCGCGTGTCGCGGTCGCCGCGTCCCCGCTGATCGATGCCCCGCGCTGATCGAATCACAGGAGAACGACGATGGATGCACTGATGCATGCAGGCGCGGACACCCCGCGCGCCGCACCGGACCGCACGCCGTTCGATGCGCTGCACGCGCACGTCGAGCAGGCCTGCAGCGAGGCCTGCAGCGCCATCGCGCCGGCGTGGCCGCTGGACCGCGCGATCGCGGTGAACCCGCACTGGTCGCGGATCGGCATGCCGCTGCGGCGCGTCGCGGCGCGGATGGCGGTGCTCGGCGGCATCCAGGTGTTTCCCGCGCGCGAGCAGCAGTGGCAGGCATGGCGCGAGGAGCGCATCACCGCCGACGACCTCGAGGCCGCGCTACGCCAGTTGCCCGCCGCAGCGACAGCAGGGCTGACGCCCCAGGCCTGCATCGACGCGCTGCAGTCGAGCGCGCCGATCGCGCAGCTGCCGTTGCTGATCGACGTGCTCGACAACGACCCGGATCGCGAATCGCGCCTGTCCTGGCGACAGGCGATCACGCACCAGGTCAGCCAGACTTGCGCCGCCTATTTCGACGAGCACCAGGCTTACTGGCAGCCCGAGCGCACGCAGGGTCTGTACGCCTTCTGGCGCGACACGGTGCAGCACGATCTCGGCATCGGCCTGTTGATGGGCCTGCCGCGCCTGGGCCGTGCCTTGGACACGCTGCCCGCGAACGCGCAAGACGCCGAGCGCTGGGCGCTGGAGCGCCTCGGCCTGCCGCAGGCGGTATGGGCGGACTACCTGGAATCCGTGCTGCTCACCGTCAACGGCTGGGCATCGTGGTGCGCCTACCTCGGCTGGCAGGCGCGCCTGGCGGGGGGCACGGATGCGCACACGCGCGAGTTGCTGGCGATTCGTCTCGCCTGGGGCGCGCTGCTGCTCGAATGCAAGGACGACGTCGCGACGCGGCAGGCCTTCGCCGCACTCCAGCAGGCCTGGCGCAATGCATCGCAGGTGCTCGACGCGGCCGAACAGGCGTTGTTCGTCGACGAAGTCTGGCAGCTGGCGCTGGACATCGGCTACCAGCGCGACCTCGCACGTCGACTCGCCTCGGCCGACAACATTGCAGCCCATCCGCAGGACATCGAAGTGCAGGCCGCGTTCTGCATCGACGTGCGCAGCGAACCGTTGCGGCGTGCGATCGAGGCCGTCTGGCCGGGCGTGCAGACGCTGGGATTCGCCGGCTTCTTCGGCCTGCCGGTGGCCTACACGCCGCTGGGGACGCAGGCGCGGCGACCGCAGCTGCCGGGCCTGCTGGCGCCGGCGGTCGAGGTGGGCGACTGCATCGTCAGTCGCAATGCCACGCAGCGCGGTGCGGACGGCGCGCGCCAGGACGCCGCCGCGCGCGAGCGCCATACGCGGCTGGCCCTCAGCGACCAGTGGCAGACCGCCGCGCGCTGGCCCGGTGCCGCGTTCTCGTTCGTCGAGGCGGCGGGCCTGGGCTACCTGGGCCAGCTCGGGCAGTGGCTGCGGCCGTCGACGAGCGATCGCGCGCGCGACGACCTTCAAGGCCTGCCCGCGCGCTACCGCGACCTCTGCCGACCGCAGCTGCTCGGCCTCGACCTCGATGCACGCGTCGCCGTCGCCGCGCAGGTGCTGCATGCGATGGGCCTCGAGCGCGACCTCGCGCCGCTGGTGCTGCTGGTCGGGCACGGCAGCCAGTCGGCGAACAATGCGCATGCCGCCGCGCTCGACTGCGGCGCCTGCTGCGGGCAGACCGGGGAGGTCAATGCACGCAGCCTCGCGCAGCTGCTCAACGACGCCGCCGTCCGCACCGGCCTGCTCGCCCGTGGCATCGAAATCCCGCCGTCCACCGTCTTCGTGGCGGCGCTGCACAACACCACCACCGACGAGATCGAGGGCTTCGACCTCGACCTGTTGCCGCCGCCGGCGCGCGCGCGATGGACGCGCCTGCAGGGCGTGCTGGCGCAGGCCGGCGACCAGGTCCGCCGCGAGCGCGCTCCCACGCTGCAGCTCGACCCGCGCGCCCCGCACGACGAACTGTTGAAGCAGTTGCGCCGCCGCGCCAACGACGGCGCGCAGACGCGACCCGAGTGGGGGCTGGCCGGCAACGCAGCCCTCGTGATCGCGCCGCGGCACCGGAGCCGAGGCGCGGTGCTCGGCGGGCGCAGCTTCCTGCACGACTACGACGCCGCGCAGGACCCCGACGGCAGCGTGCTGGAGCTGCTGATGACCGCGCCGATGCTGGTCACCCACTGGATCAACTGGCAGTACCACGCGTCCACCTGCGACCCGCTGCGGCTGGGCAGCGGCAACAAGGTGTTGCACAACGTCGTCGGCGGCCGCATCGGCGTTTTCGAAGGCAACGGCGGCGACCTGCGCATCGGCCTCTCACGCCAGTCGCTGCACGACGGCGAACGCTGGATGCACGAGCCCATGCGCCTGACCGTGGTGATCGACGCGCCGCAGTCGGCCATCGACGCCGTGATCGCCCGGCACGCGGTCGTGCGGCAGCTGCTCGACAACGGCTGGTTGCACCTGTGGCGGTTCGAGGAGAGCGGCTTCCAGCGGTATGAGCAGGGCATCTGGCGCTCGGTCGAGTTGTAGCGCCTTGGGAAGTGCGAACCCGCCCTCGTGGCGGACGCCGTCGCAGCTTCGACAGAGCCCGGATGGCAGATCGGCCTTACGCAAACTGCGGGACGCGGTCTCGGCTACCGCGCCGCCTGCCATGCGACTTCGCGACACCTACCGGCGACGCGCCCGCGCACGTCCAAAACGTCAACTACTCACCCGGGCGTCCGTATCGCGGTGCCGATACTCAGCGCGGCGCGAGCTCGAGGTGCGTCAGGTACAGCCGCAGGTCGAACTCCAGCTGGTGGTAGTCCGGCGCCATGTGCGTGCAGAGGCGGTAGAACGCCTTGTCGTGCTCGGCTTCCTTCAGGTGCGCGAGCTCGTGCACCGCGATCATCTGCAGGAACTCCGGCGGCGCATCGCGGAAGACGGTGGCGATGCGGATCTCGCGGCTGGCCTTCAGCCGCCCGCCCTGCACGCGCGAGATGCTGGTGTGCGTGCCGAGCGCGTGCTTCATCACCTGCAGCTTCGCGTCGTACACCACCTTGTCCAGCCGCACCGACTGCCGCAGGTGGCGGTCCTTGAGGGCCTGCACGTAGTCGTAGAGCTGGCCGTCGGTGCGCACCGCATGCGTGCCGCCGTAGCGCGCCGCGAGCACCTCGCCCAGCCGGCCGCCGTCGATCAGCGTGCGCACGCGGTCGAGCACGTCCGGCGGATAGCCGGTGAGGTACTTCAGCGGCGGCGTCGGGGTCATGGAACGCGCGGTCGACGTGCGAAGGGACGGGTGCGGAGCGCGCGCCTACGCGGCGCGCGACGGGCCCGAGACGATGTCGAGCGCCACCGCCTCCGCGGTACGGATGCCGTCCACGCCCGCCGACAGGATGCCGCCCGCGTAGCCCGCGCCTTCGCCCGCAGGGAACAGCCCACGGGTGTTGAGGCTGTGGCCGTCCTCGCCGCGCGTCACCCGGACCGGGGACGACGTGCGCGTCTCCACGCCCGTCAGCACCGCGTCGCGCATCGCGAAACCGCGAATCTGCTTGTCGAAGGCGGGCAGGGCCTCGCGGATCGCGGCGATCGCGTAGTCGGGCAGCGACGGCGCGAGATCGCCCAGGCGCACGCCCGGCTTGTAGGAGGGCAGCACCGTGCCGAACTCGCGCGAGGCGCGGCCCTGCAGGTAATCGCCGACGAGCTGCCCCGGCGCCTCGTATTCGCCGCCGCCCAGCTCGAACGCGCGGGCCTCCCAGTGGCGCTGCAGCGCGATGCCGGCCAGCGGGCCCTCGCCGTAGGGTGCGTAGTCCTCCGGCGTGATGCCGCAGACGATCGCCGCGTTCGCATTGCGCTCGTTGCGCGAGTACTGGCTCATGCCGTTGGTGACCACGCGGCCCGGCTCGCTGGCCGCGGCCACCACCGTGCCGCCCGGGCACATGCAGAAGCTGTAGACCGAGCGCCCGTTGCGGCAGTGGTGCACCAGCTTGTAGTCGGCGGCGCCCAGCAGCGGATGCCCGGCCTGCGGGCCGAAGCGCGCCTGGTCGATGAGCGACTGCGGATGCTCGATGCGGAAGCCGATGGAAAACGGTTTCGCCTCGAGGAACACGCCGCGCCCGTGCAGCATCGCGAAGGTGTCGCGCGCGCTGTGGCCCAGCGCCAGCACCACGTGGTCGGCGCGCAGCTGCTCGCCGCTGTCGAGCGTCACCCCGCGCACGTGGCGCGTGCCCGCGGCATCGGTCTCCACCAGCAGGTCGTCGACGCGGTGGCTGAAGCGGATCTCGCCGCCCAGCGACTCGATCGTCGCGCGCATCTGCTCCACCATCGACACCAGCCGGAACGTGCCGATGTGCGGCTTGCTGACGTAGGCGATCTCCTCGGGCGCGCCCGCGCGCACGAACTCGTTGATCACCTTGCGGCCGTAGTGCTTCGGGTCGCTGATCTGGCTCCACAGCTTGCCGTCGGAGAACGTGCCCGCGCCGCCCTCGCCGAACTGCACGTTGGATTCCGGGTCCAACACCTTCTTGCGCCACAGGCCCCACGTGTCCTTGGTGCGCTCGCGCACGGCCTTGCCGCGTTCGAGGATGATCGGCCGGAAGCCCATCTGCGCCAGCACGAGCCCGGCGAACAGCCCGCACGGCCCCATGCCGATCACCAGCGGCCGCAGCGGCAGGCCGGCCGGCGCGTGCGCCACGAACTTGTAGGTGGTGTCGGGCGTGCGCATCACCTTGCCGCCGTCGCCGGCGCGCGCGAACTCCGCGGCCTCCGCGTCGAGCTGCAGGCGGCGCAGGATGTCGGCCTCGCGCGGCGTGTCCACGTCCACCGAATAGATCAGCACGATCGCCCCGCGCCGCCGCGCGTCGTAGCTGCGCTTGGCGACGGTGAAGCCCGCCAGATCGTCGTCCGCGATGCCCAGCCGCGCCAGGATCGCCTCCCGCAGGGCCGCCTCCGGATGGTCCAGCGGCAGCTTGAGATCGGTGAGTCGCAGCATGAGGCATCCGGCAAACGGGGTCGCCGGGGCATTTTAGGCGGGTGAGGTGGGTACTCGCCCGGCGGACCTGCTCACCGACGCCAAATCCAGCATCAGGGTGCCGTGCTGTGCGCTTCTGGAAGTGCTCAGAACGCTTTCGGAACCACTCCCAGTGCTTCTTGAAGGGCCGTCGGCGCTTCAGCAATGGCTGGGGGCGCCTTAGAGCTGCCTGTTCGGCGCCGAAGCACGTTGGCCCGTCGGGAGCGATAGACGGTCCGCAGGGGCCGAGGCCGCCTAGGACACTGCGGCGGCGAACTGGGCAAAGAGGTCGCCCGAGAGCTCGCTCTCCAGCTGCCACTTAATCGCCATTGGCCGCTCACCTTCGTGTGAAACGTAAGTGGCCGGCCCTAGGAGCCAGAACGCGCGGTCGTCCTGCGTCAACCGGGCAAACAGGAGCACATGGCTGCCACGGGTGGCGTGCTGCTGGTAGCGCAAGCCTGTCTCGCTGCTTTCCCGAGTCGTGGACTGGCTCTCCCAGTGGATCAGCTCGCGGCTGATTGCGTAGTCCCTGTAGCGGGTGGTCGGCGCGAATCGGCCGTCGGACTTGTCCAGCGTGAACACGAAGGCGTCGACGCACTCCTCGGGAAACCAGCGTACGCCTTCACGCCAAGTGGGAATGGACGCGCTCGAAGCCGGGCCCAAGGCAGCCAGAATCTCTCGCCGTGTATAGCGGGCATGGACGTTGAGCGGGACTTCCGCAAGTGTCGCCAGCGGCTCCTGGACGTGGTCAATCCGCTCCTGCAGTACGGTAAGGAGCTCTAGCAGCTCAGCCAACACTTGTGGGTGCTGCCGGAGCAGTGCGGCCCCAGCCTCGAGTGATTCTGCAGCGCCCGGCACCGTTTCAAGCAGAACGGCAATCAGCATGTGCAACAGCCGGCGCTCGCGTAGTTTTTGGACCTTAAACGTCGGCTCGTCAGCGCTCGTCACAAAGGCTCGATACGCCTCAATGCGCTCGGGGTCGTCTACATGCAGCATGCGTCCTAGGCCACGGCGCAGCGCCAATTCATGGGGACCTTGGGGCAAGGTCGGGATGCCTCCCGCTTCCAGCAGGTCAGACCAGCAGTGATTGGCGGCGTAGATCTCCTCAAGGGAGAGGCCGGTTTCGTCCAGAAACCGCGTAAGGGTCGGGCGGTCGACGTGCTCTGCAACGCGCCGTAGCTCGTTGGCTTTTGCCGGCCAAGTACTGGGTACGCTGTTTTTCAGGTTGTCGAGAACGATCCGAGCCGCCACGGGGTCGAGCTGCATGTGGCAGCCGCTAGGCAGAAACGGGAAGCCCTGCTCGACCTGTTCAATCACCTGCTTGCGCGTTCCACCGAGTAGTGCGCCTAACCGGTTTTGGAGCCGGAATTCCTTTCGGTGCTGCGCGACGAAGTCCAACACGGTGCAGAACGTCTTTTCTGGGTGGCGTCTCAGGCCACGGCCGAGTTGCTGAAGGAAGACGGTTGAGCTGTCGGTGTGCCGAAGTAGCAGCAGGGTGTCGATGCTGGGAATGTCGACCCCTTCGTTGAAGAGGTCGACGGTGAATACCGCCCGCAGCGCACCCGATGCCAGCTGCTGCAGCGCATCGGCGCGGGCGGGTGATGGTGTCGTGCCTACCACGGCCACGGCCGGCAGGCCGGCGGCGCGGAAATGTGCCGCCATGAACTCTGCGTGGCGTACCGAAACGCAGAATCCGAGTGCCCGCATCTTGTGAAGGTCGGGCACGGTCCTCTCGACGTTGGCGATGACGAGGCGAGCGAGGACGTCGCTGCCCGTCACCAGCTTTTCCAGCTCGCCGACGTCGTACCCCGTACCGCGGCGCCACGTAACGTTGCGCAGGTCCGTGCCGTCACTGATGCCGTAGTAGGCGAAGGGGGCAAGCCGCTGCTGGTCAATGGCATCCCACAAGCGGAGCTCAGCGGCGATCCGCCCGCCGAACCACTGCAGGATAGGCGCGCCGTCGCCGCGTTCGGGCGTGGCGGTCAGGCCCAACAGTTCCCGCGGAAGCAGGTGTTCCAACAATTTGGAGTAGGTAGGGGCAGCCGCATGGTGGAACTCGTCGACGATCACGACGTCGAATTGGTCCGGCTGAAGGTTTGCAAGGGTGGCGGCAGCCAGGGTTTGGATCGACGCAAAAACATGCTCGAACGCTACAGGGCGCTGGCCGTCGACCCAGAGCTCGCCAAAGGCCGCATCTCTGAGCGCGTGTCGGAACGTCGCTAAGCTCTGTTGAAGAATTTCTTTCCGGTGAGCGACGAAGAGCAGCCGTGCCCGGGGCAACCGAGCTCGGAGTCGCTGGTAATCGAGCGCAGCCATCACGGTCTTGCCGGTTCCGGTCGCGGCGACCAGCAGGTTCCTGTGGCGCCCTTGAAGTCGAGAAAGTTCGATGAGTTCAAGCAGTCGCGACTGGAACGGCTCAGGCCGCAATTCAATGGGGCTCAGATAGACACGCGGCCCCGAGTTGGCAGGCACCTGCGTAAGCAGCCGGAACTCGGCGGGATCGAACGGCCGGAAGTCTTCGTTGCTCCAATAACTCTCGAAGACCGCGGAAAACTTGTCGATCACATCGGGATTGCGAGCGCCGGCAACGCGCACGTTCCACTCAAGGCCGGTCACCTGGGCTGAATGGGTGAGGTTCGAAGAGCCGATGTACGCGGTTGAATACCCTGACGCCCGATGAAACAGCCAAGCCTTGGCGTGCAGCCGAGTGCTGGACGTGTCGTAAGAGACTCGGATCTCCGCGCCCAGCTCATGCAAGGCTTCAAGCGCAGCCAGCTCGGTCGATCCCGTATAGGTAGTGGTCAACAGGCGAAGGCGCCGTCCGTTCTCGAAATGTCGACGTAACAGGTCAGTGAGCTGCCGAATACCGGTTTGCCTGACAAACGCCATGAGCACGTCAATGCGATCAGCCGATGGGATTTCTGTCCTTAGCTGGTGCCCAACACGAGGTTCGCCGGGCGCGTTGGTCAGCAGCGTCGTGTCCAGAAGTGGTGTGGCGGGCAGCGACACGGCCGCAGCTGCGCCGTCAGGTAGCAGACCCATGATTGCGCGAAGCACGCTTCCGTCGTCGTGGAGATTGTCCTTTTGATCGACGCCAGAACTCGGAATGCCTTGGAGGAGCCAAATCACTTGCTGGGCGAGCGCGATTCCCAGCGATGCACGCTGCTTGCGGTCCAGCGAGGAGACTGTTTGCTTAAGCAGCTTGCCTAGATGCAGTGCGATTCGGTCTGCGGCTTCTTCCGGATGCAGCTGGGTGCGCTCTGCCACAATCTGCTGACCCAGCTGCTGCAGACGCTCTTCGAGCCCGCGGGTGATCAATACCTCGTACAGGCCGGGCTGCAAGTCACTCATTGGGGTATCCGGGATCGGGGTGCTGCGCGCGGCGGGCGGGCAGGACGCGTGGATGCGCTCGGGCTGAGTGTAGGCAGTGGGAGAGGACTCGCCCAGGGCAACACTTCTGGGTGTTTGGCCGATCAGCAGTGGGTTGACCTGCGGTCCTACTGGGGTGCGGTATGCCAGCGTCTCAACGCTCACGAAGCTGACACGTCCTACCGAAAGAAGGGTCAGGTTCCACTTCCTAGACGAAAAAAAGGTCCGTGGTGCGCTTCGGAAACGTGGGTAAAAGTTCATTTTCACAGCCAGCTGTCTGCAACTGAGCCGAGCATGGCAGGTGCTGTGCTCTCGACACTCCCATGCACGCACGTCGTGCAGTGCTGTCGAGCCGGGATCGGGCCTGCGCACACGCTGGCCGCGAACCGCCTCCCGTCCCCGTTCATCCAGCTTGCGTAGGCCAGGATGCGACCCCGCGCCCGGGACGGTATAACGGCGCGGGGACAGGGGAGAGGTCATGGGGATCCGCAGCAGGCGGGCGGGGGCGGCCTTCGCCATCGCCGCGGTCGTTCTGCTCGCCGCGGCGGCCGGCGCGTTCGACGCGCCTGATCGCGCGCTCTTCGACGCGGCCATGCGGGCGAACCGCGCGGCGGCGCCGGTGCCCGTGCCGGATCGCGTCGTGGTGGTCGGCATCGACGAGGCGTTCCTCGACGGCGTGGCCGAGCCCCTCGCGCTGAGCCATGCCTACGTCGCGCGCTTCCTCTCCATCATGGCGGCGCACCGGCCCGCGGCGGTCGGCCTCGACGTCGTGCTGCCGGAGAAGCGCTTCGACACGCTCGCACCCGTCGCGGCGCCCGACACCGACTACCACAGCCTGCTCGTTGGCGGCTTGCTGCAGGCGACGCAGCGCGTGCCGGTCGTCGTCGCGAAGGCCTGGGACGTCGACCGCGGCCACTACCGCGACCTGCAGCTCGACTACGCAGCCGTGCTCGCCACGCAGTCCGGCGCGTTCTCGCCGCAGGGCTCGGCGCTGTTCTGCCTCGACCCCGACGACGTGCTGCGCGACTACCCGGGGCGCGACTGCCAGCCCGACCGCAGCGACCGCACGTTCGCCAGCGAGCTCGTCACCGCCGCGACCGGCCGGCGCCCGATCGGGGGCGGCCGGATCGATTACCGCGTCGGCGGCGAATTCCTGTACGTGCCGCTGCAGGAGGTCTTCCGGCTCGACGCGGCGGGCGACACGCGCCGGCTCGAGCAGCTGTTCGAGGGCCGCATCATGATGCTCGGCGCGATCCTCGACGACACCGACCTGGTGCGCCTGCCGGTGCCGATGGCCGAGTGGCGCCCGGGCGACGTGCGCGTCCCCGGCGTGCTGGCGCATGCGCAGCTCGTGCGCGACCTGCTGCACGATGGCTTCGTGCGCACGCCGGGCCTCCCCGGGCGCATCGCCCTTCTCATTGCCGTGCTCGCGCCGCTCACGATCGGGCGTGCGCGTGTCGCGCTCGCGACCGCTGCGATGCTGTCGATCGCGCTCGCCGCGGGCACGGTGTTCGGCCTGCGAGCCGGGTGGTGGCTCGAGCCGTCCTCGCCGGCCGTCGCGATCATCGCGATGCTGGCTTGGCGCCTCGGCGTAGACGCGCGGACACGCCGCCGACGGCGCGTCGCGGTGCGCGAGGCGTTCGCCGGGCACGTCGACGCGGCGACGCTCGCGACGCTCGTCGACGGCACCGCACCGCCGCCTGCGGCGCGACGCGTGCACGTTGCCGTGGTCGAGTGCGAGATTGCGGTCGCGACCGGTCGCGACGTCGCGGCCGACGCCCTCGCGCGCCGCACGACCGACGCGCTCGAACTCGCGGCCGCGGCGGTGCATCGCCACGCCGGCACCGTGGACGTCGTTGCCGGCACGCGGCTCACCGCCTTTTTCGGCGCCAT